>NZ_JBIVMX010000018.1:0-95263 GCF_044753305.1 Pseudomonas sp. NPDC088429
GCAGAGAAGTTCAGAACGTTGTTCATCGTGTTCCCCTTCAAGGACTTTCAATTAAGTGACTGTCTCCTCCGATTGAGGAAATAGCCGGCGTACATACTACCCATTACTTGTAGTAAGTAAACTGACGTAGCGCAAGATGCAAAAAAAATTGTAGGCGTTGATTCTTTTTCGAGCAACTTTTAACTGCGCTGTTTAAAAAATAAACAGCTGCAAGCCCCGCGCTGAGCGAGTTAATGGGAAAAAGTTCCCGTTGTGATGGTTGTTTTTGCAGTCTTGGCTAAAGTCTGTCTATATCAATTCGTCCATACTTTCATTGCGATTTTGCGTGGTGCATCACCTATCTTTATGTTTCGTGAGGTGACTTTAAAAAAGGCTGCACGTCTTAAGTCTCAACATCCGGCAATGTTCAGGTGAGCGGCCCGGGAAGATCTTCTCCCACGCCACCCCTGCGTCCATCGGAGCAACCCCCGTCAACTGGCTTGATGACGAGCGCACCTTGAGCATTTTTGCCAATGGTGCCTACTATTTATCAGGTGCTCGGTTGCGCGAGATCGGTGTGGCTCTTCTCGGTGTCCAACAGGCACGGGGTGGCGTAGATGTTCCTTCGCCGGAAAAACATCGGTAAGGTAGGGGTCAGAATTCAAGACCCGCGAGGAGTAGTGATGAGCGAGGCGTTGTCCATCCACCATGACCAGGCTGGTCATCAGTTCGAGACCAATGTGGACGGTCATCGTGCCTATCTGACCTATATGGATCTGGGGAAACAGACCCTGGATATCTATCGTACGTTCGTGCCCAACGCCCTGCGTGGCCGAGGCATAGCGGCAGCGCTGACCGAAAGCGCGCTGCAGTACGCTGAAGAAATGGGCTACACGGTGATTCCGTCGTGCTCCTACGTCGAGCGCTATATGGAGCGCCACCAGCGCCGCGCCGCGAAGATCTGAACCGTACACACAAAAACGCCGGGCATTGCCCGGCGTTTTTTTATGCCTGCGAAACCTCGATCAGTTGCGCTGACGTTTCGGCAGCACGTCTTTTAGCTTGGCGTGCATGCTGCGCAGGGTGGTCTCGGTGGCCGACCAGTCGATGCAGGCATCGGTGATCGACACGCCGTATTGCAGATCGGCGAGGTCTTTCGGAATCGCCTGGCAGCCCCAGTTCAGGTGACTTTCGACCATCAGGCCGATGATCGACTGGTTGCCTTCGAGGATCTGGTTGGCGACGTTTTCCATCACCAGCGGTTGCAGGGCCGGATCCTTGTTGGAGTTGGCGTGGCTGCAATCGACCATCACGTTCGGCTTGATCTTGGCTTTGTTCAGCGCCTGCTCGCACAGGGCAACGCTGACCGAATCGTAGTTCGGCTTGCCGTTGCCACCGCGCAGCACGACGTGACCGTAGGCGTTGCCTTTGGTGGTGACGATCGACACGCCACCTTCCTGGTTGATACCGAGGAAACGGTGCGGGCTGGAGACCGACTGCAAGGCGTTGATCGCCACGGTCAGGCCGCCGTCGGTGCCGTTCTTGAAGCCGACCGCCGAGGACAGGCCGGAAGCCATTTCACGGTGAGTCTGCGATTCGGTGGTGCGCGCGCCGATGGCCGACCAGCTGATCAGATCCTGCAGATACTGCGGGGAGATCGGGTCGAGGGCTTCGGTGGCGGTTGGCAGGCCTTTTTCGGCCAGATCCAGCAGCAATTGGCGACCGATGTGCAGGCCGTCCTGAATCTTGAACGAGTCGTCCAGGTACGGATCGTTGATCAGACCTTTCCAGCCGACGGTGGTGCGCGGCTTCTCGAAATACACACGCATGACCAGATACAGGGTGTCGGAAACTTCCTCCGCCAGCACCTTCAGGCGATCGGCGTATTCGTGGGCAGCCTTGATGTCGTGGATCGAGCACGGGCCGATCACTACGAACAGACGGTGGTCGGTGCCATCAAGAATGTTGCGAATGACTTCGCGGCCCTTGGTGACGGTGCGCAGGGCGGCGTCGCTCAGAGGGATATCACGCTTGAGCTGATCAGGAGTGATCAGGGTCTCGTTAGAGGCGACGTTTAGGTCGTTGATCGGTAAATCAGCCATCGTTTACTCGTCAGGTCACGGGTGCCGGCCGCCAGCGATCCCCGCGCGGCGGAGCACAGCAGATTTAAGCGCGTCGGGGAGCGGAACCTTAGCGCGTAAAGCGCCTGCTCGACAATGGGCAAAAGGTGCTTTAGTCCAGCGCTGGCTGCGCAAAAGCCTTGCGCACGCTGTCGTGGGAGAACTCATCGGCGTGTTGCTCGACCCATTGCAGGGCCACAGCCTGAATTTCCTGCAGATCATCGTGGGTTTCGTTCATGCGGCAGTAGCGCTCGATCTGACACACCTGCTCACCCATTCGTGCGCTGAACAGCGTCTGCTCATCGGTAAATGCGATGCCCACCAGATAACCTTTTTTACGCCGCAAACACCACGCCACGTAGCCCGGATAACAGATGTCGGTGTTGAGCGTCGGCATGCGCACTTGCAGCGCCGTGCCATGGCGCCAGGCACGGTGGTAATTGCAAGCGATGCCGCCGAGGCTGATAGTGTGCAGCTGTTGCCTGGAAATACATTCAGGCTTGAGCAAGGTTAATTCAACCGGCACCTCGTCCGGATGAGGAATGAAACGTCCCATGAGCACAGACTCCCTGTGTCGGCCATTTGACATTGTTTCCCCCAGTATAGTGGTCGAATCCGAACTGACCGATTTCGACGCCGACCAACGGCTGCTGGCGATGAGCGGCGTTTCCCTGGTGATTTTCACCAGTGTCGGCTGCGCGAGTTGCCGCTATGCCCGCGAAGTATTGCCGGGGATGGCGCTGGCGGCCGATCGCTTGTGCTGGATTGACGCTGGCGACAACGGTGGCTTGGTCGAGCGTTATCAGGTCTTTCATTTGCCGGCGCTGTTTGTAGTGCGCGACGGCGAGTTCTTTGGGGCTGTGCACGCACGCCTGACCGCCGATGCACTCAACGAAGCATTGGCGCAGGCGCTGGGTCGAATTGCAGAGGAGTTGCCATGATGGCGGCAGTGAATAAGCCGGTGATCGGGATTATTGGTACCGGCGCAATCGGGGGATTTTACGGTGTGATGCTGGCGCGGGCCGGTTTCGATGTGCACTTTTTGTTGCGCAGCGAATTCTCGGCAGTCGCCGAGCGCGGTTTGCAGGTGAACAGCGCGGTGCATGGCCAGATGACGTTGAACCCGGCGCAAGCCTATTCGTCAGCCGAAGACATGCCTAAGTGTGACTGGCTGCTGGTGGGCGCAAAAACCACCAGCAACGCTGATCTGGCGCCGGCAATCATTCAAGCCGCCAAGCCGGATGCGAAAGTGCTGTTGCTGCAAAACGGTCTGGATGTCGAAGACAGTTTACGTGCGCTGTTGCCTGATTCGCTGCATCTGCTCGGTGGTCTGTGCCTGATCTGCGTGCATCGCGAGGGGCCGGGTCTGGTGACGCATCAGGCGCTCGGCGCGGTCAACGTCGGTTATCACAGCGGCTCGGCGAGTGATGATGTCGCGCGCATGGCGATCGTTGAGGAGGGCGCGGATCTGTTCCGTACCGCCGGTCTTGATTCGCAAGCGATGCCCAATCTGCACCAGGCGCGCTGGCAGAAACTGGTCTGGAATATCCCTTACAACGGTCTCTCGGTGTTGCTCGGCGCGGGCACCACGCCGTTGATGGCAGATGCCGACAGCCGCGCGCACATCCAGGCATTGATGGCCGAAGTGGTTGAGGGCGCCAAAGCCTGCGGCCACGACATGCCGCCCGGTTACGCCGATTTTCTGTTGATGATGACCGAGAAAATGCCCGACTACTGGCCGAGCATGTACCACGATTTTTTACACAAGCGTCCGCTGGAACTCGAAGCGATCTACGCTCGACCACTGGCGGCAGCGAAAGCGGCAGGCTGTGACTTGCCGCGTATCGAAGCGCTGTACCGCAATTTAAGCTTTATCGACCGACGCAACGTTTAGGTCGGTTTTTTGTAAGGGGCGGGGAAACGCATGGCCAAAAACATCGATGACAAACTGGTGCTGGCGATTTCGTCGCGGGCCTTGTTCGACCTGAGCGAGAGCCACAAGGTCTACCTGTCGAGCGGCGTCGAAGCCTATCGGCAATATCAGATCGAACACGAAGACGAGATTCTCGCGCCCGGCGATGCCTTCCCGCTGGTGGAAAAACTCCTGGCACTCAACAGTCGCCTCGGCCGCGCGCGGGTCGAGGTGATTCTGGTGTCGCGCAACAGCGCCGACACTGGCCTGCGCGTGTTCAACTCGATTCACCATTACGGGCTGGCGATTTCCCGCGCGGCGTTTGTCGGCGGGCGCAGTCCTTATCCGTACCTGAAAGCCTTTGGTTGTGATCTTTTTCTGTCGACCCACGCCGAGGATGTGCGTGCGGCGCTGGACGCTGGTTTCGCCGCCGCAACCATTCTGTCCGGTGGTGCCAGCCGTGCCGCCAGCGACGAATTGCGCATCGCCTTCGATGGTGACGCGGTGATTTTTTCCGACGAGTCGGAGCGTGTGTATCAGTCCGGCGGGCTGGAAGCGTTTCAGGCCAAGGAGCGTGAATCGGCCCGCGAACCGTTGCGTGGTGGCCCGTTCAAAGGATTTCTGGCCGCACTCAATCTGCTCCAGCGCGAATTCCCCGATGACGATTGTCCGATCCGCACGGCGCTGGTCACCGCGCGTTCGGCACCGGCGCACGAGCGGGTCATTCGCACGTTGCGCGAGTGGGATATTCGTCTCGACGAATCGCTGTTCCTCGGCGGTCTGACCAAATCGGCGTTCCTCGAAGCGTTCGCCGCTGACGTGTTTTTCGACGATCAGGCCGGGCATTGCGAGGCGGCCCGCGAAGTGGTTGCCACCGGCCATGTCCCCCACGGCATCAGCAACGAACCAGCGGTCTAAAGCCCAAACGGTTCAAGACGTTGCGCCGCACGTCGTAGTCGCCAAGGCACTGCTAAGCTGAATCAAATCTCCGCCATGTTGGCTTGCGAGGAGGTCATATGATTCGTTCGATGCTGTATGCCACTGACCTCGGTCTGTACGCACCGTTAGTGATGCAGCATGCCCTGGCGTTGGCGCGAACGTTCAATGCTGACCTGTACGTGGTGCACGCGGTGGAGCCGATGGGGCTGTTCGCCGAATCGGTGTTGCAGAGCTATCTCGATGAGCAGGCATTGAACGAATTTCATAGCCAAGGTCTGAAAACAGTCATCGCCAATATCGAGCAGCGGGTGCTGGAAAGCTTTCGTGAAGAATTGGGCGATGAAGGCGAACAAGACTTGCAGCGCATTCGCGCAGTGCGCGTGCTGCAGGGTGATCCGTCACAGGTGATTCTCGACCAGGTGCAGAAGCTCTCTGTCGACTTGCTGATCGTTGGCAGTCATAGCCACGGGGTGGGCGCGGAAACGCCGTTAGGGCGAACGGCGGCGCGGGTTCTGCAGTTATCGAAGGTGCCGGTTTATCTGGTGCCGCTGGTTGAGCGTCGGCGCAGTGAGGATCGCTGAAGCAGAATAATGGCACTTTGACAAAAAAGTTCTAGATTTATTCTTCAAACCATTAATATAGTTATATACCGTCGCTGATGCCCGTGGCGTCTACCTGCTTTGAGGGATACATATGAAGCTTCAACAATTGCGCTACATCTGGGAAGTGGCGCACCACGACCTCAACGTTTCCGCTACAGCCCAAAGCCTTTACACCTCGCAACCGGGCATCAGTAAACAAATCCGTCTGCTGGAAGACGAACTCGGCGTTGAAGTGTTTGCCCGTAGCGGCAAGCACCTGACCCGCGTCACCCCGGCCGGCGAGCGCATCATCACCACCGCCGGTGAGATTCTGCGCAAGGTCGAAAGCATCAAGCAGATCGCTCAGGAATTCTCCAACGAGAAGAAGGGCACCCTGTCGATCGCCACCACGCACACCCAGGCGCGTTATGCCTTGCCGCCGGTGATCAGCAATTTCATCAAGCAATACCCTGACGTCGCATTGCACATGCACCAGGGTTCGCCGATGCAGATCGCTGAAATGGCCGCTGACGGCACCGTCGATTTCGCGATTGCCACCGAAGCGCTGGAACTGTTCGGCGATCTGGTGATGATGCCGTGCTACCGCTGGAACCGCTGCGTGGTCGTGCCGCAAGGCCACCCGCTGACCAAGCTGCCGAAGCTGACTCTGGAAGCACTGGCCGAATACCCGATCGTGACTTACGTGTTCGGGTTCACCGGCCGTTCGAAACTCGACGAAGCCTTCAGCCATCGCGGCCTGACGCCGAAAGTGGTGTTTACCGCCGCCGACGCCGACGTGATCAAAACCTACGTACGTCTGGGTCTGGGCGTGGGCATCGTCGCGAAAATGGCAGTCGACACCAAACTCGACAACGACCTGGTAGTGCTGGACGCCAGCGAGCTGTTTGAGTCGAGCATCACCAAGATCGGTTTCCGTCGCGGCACCTTCCTGCGTGGTTTCATGTGCGACTTCATCGAGAAGTTTGCGCCGCACCTGACCCGCGAAGTGATGGCCAAAGCCATTCAGTGCCACAACAAGCAGGAACTGGAAGAACTGTTCGACGGCGTCGAACTGCCGGTTCACTGATCCGTTGAATCAGAGCACCTCGGTGACAGCAAACTGTTGCCGGGTGCCTGCCACCAGAATCTCCACCTCATCACCTTCGCACTTGCCCAGCAGACTTTTGCCCAGCGGCGAGCGCGGGGTGATGACGGTAATCGGCTGACCGACCACGTCGACTTTCAGGCCTGCCGCATCCGGCGCCAGAAACAGCCATTGCTCGCGACCCTTTTCATCCTCCAGACCGAGCAGGGCGCCGACTTCGATGCCGCGGTTTTCATCGTAGGCACGCAGCGTCAGGTTCTGGCACAGCGCCAGTGACTGCCGAATTTCTTCGACCCGTTTCGCCTGACCCGCCGCCAGATACGACGCCTCCAGTCCCAACGTGTCGTACTTGTTTTCGGCGATGTTCTCTTCGTGAGTCGCGGTTTCGTAGGCGGTTTGCGCCGCACGTTCGGCGATGTCGAGGTCGATGCGCAGCTTGTCGAGAATCAGTTGGTGGACGGTGTGCTTGTTCATGGTCAATCGCAGAATTGCAAAACGTTGGTGCGGGATTTTTCGCTTGGAGCTGTCTGATCCTGCTGCAGCCAGAACTGACAGTTGGGGTTCGACTGATTGCGGCTGCTGTTGCGCGCCTGATCCAGACGAGCCTGCTGTTCATTTTTGCGCAGGTTTTCTTCGTACTGCTGGAACAGTTGGCTTTGCGGCGGAATGTCCGGCTGAACCGGAATCGCCGCTGGTGGTTTGGCGACTTGCTGAACGGCTTGAGCGACCGGTGCCAATTGTTCAGCGAACAGAAAACGGGAAAGCACCCAGCAAGTCAGCGCGATGGCGAGAAAGCCTAGCCACATGCCCAAGGCAATGCTGCCGGTCAGGCGCAGCGCACTAAGCTGAACAGGCAAGGGGCGACGCGGGTTTGGGCGGTAGGGCATGGCTGCCTCCTGGCGGATGATTGCGGGCGAGCGGCGATTGTCGCACGAAGATTAATCGCCGTCGGCTCTTCTGCGCGAGGTGATTTATGCGGACAATTGCAGCTTTTGCCAACGGGAGTCTTGAATGTCGGAACTGAAACCCCGCTGGGATATTTTCTGCACCGTGGTCGACAACTATGGCGACATCGGCGTGACCTGGCGTCTGGCTCGGCAATTGGTCGCTGAGCATGCTTTGCCAGTGCGCTTGTGGGTCGATGATCTGCGTGCGTTTGAGCGTATCTGTCCCGAGATTGATATCAACGTCGCGCAGCAATTTCAGCAAGGCGTCGAGGTGCGGCACTGGCCGAGCGAGTGGCTGCACACCGAGGCGGCCGATGTGGTGATCGCTGCGTTTGCCTGTCAGCTGCCGAGTGATTACATGGACGCCATGGCCGAGCGCGAGAAGCCGCCGCTGTGGATGAACCTCGACTATCTGAGCGCCGAAGACTGGGTGATCGGTTGCCACGGGCTGCCGTCGGTCAAATACAAAACCGTGCAGAAGTTCTTCTTTTTTCCCGGATTCCAGCCGGGGACGGGCGGATTGTTGCGTGAGCGCGGATTGCTGGAGCGTCGTAGGCAATTTCAGCAGGACGCCCAGGCGCAGCGAACATTCCTGCAAGGTCTGGGGATTGATCGCGCCGAGGGTGCGCAACTGATCTCACTGTTTGCTTACGAAAACGCAGGGCTGGCCAGTTGGCTTGATGTGTTGGCGGCGGACAGCCAACCGACGCATCTGCTAGTGCCAGAAGGGCGCGTGCTGGGTGATGTCGCCCAGTGGCTGGACGTGGAAACGCTGAGTGTCGGCGCGATTCATGTGCGCCAGTCGTTGACCGTGCAAGTGCTGCCGTTCGTCCGACAGGATCAATACGATCATCTGCTGTGGTGCTGCGATTTCAACGCAGTGCGTGGCGAAGATTCGTTCGTGCGTGCGCAATGGGCGGGGCGGCCGATGCTCTGGCACATCTATCAGCAGGACGAAGACATCCATCTGGACAAGCTCGACGCCTTCCTCGCGCTTTACACAAAAGGCTTGTCGCCGGCCGCTGCTGAGGCGATGAACGGTCTGTGGCGGGCGTGGAGTGCCGGTCGGCCGATCGGTGAACACTGGCTGGCAAGCCGCAAACACTGGCCAGAACTGCAGGAAAATGCGCAAAAATGGTGTCTGGAACAAGGCTTGCAGGCCGATCTTGCCGCAGCGCTGGTACAGTTTTACCTAAATTGGATATGATACGCGGCCTAGATTTTTGTAAATCCCATCCAAATTCGGATATTCGCAATGAAAACTGGTAAAGAACTGAAACCCGGTACCGTGATCCGTCTCGAAAACGATCCTTGGCTGGTTCAGAAAGCTGAATTCACCAAGTCGGGCCGTAACAGCGCGATCATGAAGACCAAGCTGAAAAACCTGCTGACCGGTTACAAGACCGAGATCGTTTACAGCGCTGACGACAAACTGGACGACGTAATCCTCGACCGCAAAGAAGCGACCCTGTCCTTCATCAGCGGCGACACCTACACGTTCATGGACACCACTGACTACACCATGTACGAGCTGAACGCTGAAGACATCGAAGCCGTTCTGCCTTTCGTTGAAGAAGGCATGACCGATGTTTGCGAAGCGATCTTCTTCGAAGAGCGTCTGGTTTCCGTAGAGCTGCCGACCACCATCGTGCGCGTAGTTGACTACACCGAAGGTTCGGCTCGTGGCGACACTTCCGGCAAAGTCATGAAGCCAGCCAAACTGGCTAACGGTACTGAGCTGCAAGTTGCTGACTTCATCGAAATCGGTGACAAGATCGAAATCGACACCCGCGAAGGCGGTTCCTACAAAGGCCGTGCTAAATAAGCACCGGTTTTTGCGAAAAGAAAAAGCCCGACCATTGAGTCGGGCTTTTTTGTGCCTGAAAGAAAGATCTAAAGATCGCAGCCTGCGGCAGCTCCTACAGGGATCGGTGTAGGAGCTGCCGCAGGCTGCGATCTTTTGCTTTGTTTACACAGTGACGTGCAGGCGTACGTCGACATTGCCACGCGTGGCGTTGGAGTACGGGCAGACCTGGTGCGCCGCGTCGACCAGCGATTGCGCGTCGGCTTGTTCCAGGCCGGGCAGGCTGATGTGCAGATCGATGTCCAGACCAAAACCGCCGGGGATCTGACCAATGCCGACGTGGGCGGTGATCGACGCGTCATCCGGGATCTTGCGTTTGGTCTGGTTGGCGACAAATTTCAGTGCGCCGATGAAGCAGGCCGAGTAGCCGGCGGCAAACAGTTGCTCAGGGTTGGTCGCCGCGCCGCCAGTACCGCCGAGTTCTTTCGGGGTGGCGAGTTTAACGTCGAGGATGTTGTCGCTGGAGATCGCGCGACCATCACGGCCGCCAGTGGAGGTTGCGATTGCGGTGTAGAGAGTTTGCATGGTGAGAGCCTCGTAGGGTGTGATGTGTTGCGCTAATTGTTTGTGCGCTAAGTAAGTGCGAAGTGAATGTATCGCACGAATATTTAGCGCGCAAGATAAATTTCAAAAAATGATTCGTGTTGATTGGCGATTGTTTGCTGAAACACTTGTAGGAGCTGCGGCACGCTGCGATCTTTTGATCTTGAAAAAGCCAAGGTCAAAAGATCGCAGCGTGCCGCAGCTCCTACAGGGGGAGAGGGTGGATTCAGGTGAGGCTGTTTTGCAGGTGACTGCGCAGTGCTTGTAGCTCTGCTTGCAGGTTTTGCAGGCGTTCGATGGAGAAACCGCTGGCGCCGAGAATGCATTGCGGAACGGTTTGGGCGCTCTCTTTGAGCTCACGCCCCTTGGCGGTCAATTCGACAATCACAACGCGCTCATCCTCTCGGCTACGCGTACGGCTCAATAACCCTTCACCCTCCAGCCGTTTAAGCAGTGGCGTCAGCGACCCCGGATCGGTGAGCAACTTTGTGCTGATTTCCCCGACCGTCAAACCATCCTTTTCCCACAACACCATCATCGCCAGGTACTGCGGATAGGTCAGCCCCAGCACTTGCAACAAAGGTTTGTACACCTTGGTCATCATCAGCGAGGTGGAATGCAGGGCGAAGCAGGCCTGATTGTCGAGTAGCAGGTCGTCGCAGGTGTCGCGTTCGGAAGTCATGTCTACGCCTTGATCGTTGATGGTCACGAATCTAGCGCTCGAGTGTTTAATGCGCCAGATAATTTTCCAGCGCTAGTGCCGGCCGAGATCCCGTTGCAGCGCCAGATCCCATGGCGGTATCGGGCTGAAGCGCGTTTTCAGGTATTCCAGAAGCAAGCGGCTGCGTGAGTGGGTTTGTTGCTCCATGCGCAACGCGTAGATGCCGGTGGTTTCCGGTTTCGGCAGACCGTCGGCGCAAAACAGTGGCAATAATTCGCCGCGGAGCAAGTATTCACTGGCCAGCCACGTGGGCAGATGCGCAATGCCCAACCCGGCCAGTGCCCCGCACACCAAGGCTTCGGCATTGTTGGCGCTCATGCGGATCCGCGCCGGGCGATGCAACTGCATCTGCCCTTCCTGCTCGAAACGCCAGGCGAACGGCGGGGCGAGGCCTTCCCAGTCGAGGCCGTCATGTTCGCTCAATTGCGCTGGAGTGCTCGGCACGCCGCGGCGCTTGAGATAGTCGGGACTCGCACAAGCGATGCGCACCATGCTCGCCAGCGGCGTGGCGACCAACCGGGTATCCGCCAGTTGCCCGGCGCGCAGCACCAGATCGACCTTGCCGAGATTGGAACCGCCCATGTCGACAAAACTGTCGATCAGGTGCAACTGCACATCGAGCCCTGGGTACAACACCAGAAAGTCGGCAATCACTGGCGCCAGATGCCGTCGACCAAACGCCGCCGGCGCATCAATCCGAATCAAACCTTCCGGCGCGTTGCTCAAAGACACGGCTTCGGCGCGAGCCAGTTGCAGCTCGGCTACGATTCGACGTGCGCGTTCGGCGAACGCCAGCCCGGCCGGCGTGGCGAGTACCGCGTGAGTGCTACGGACAAACAACTGGCTGCCCACGGCGCTTTCCAGGCTGTCGATCCGTCGCGCAATGGCTGATGGCGTCAACGGATGACGACGCGAGACGGCAGAAAAACTGCCGCTCTCCAGCACATCCAGAAACAATCCGAGCTGGTCGGTGAGTTGATTGGGATTCATGGCGAACTCAATGCTTGTGCGAAATCGGCATAGCCATTGTGCGTTGCTGTGCGTTTCCCCGCCAGCCGCGACTGCGTAGGATGATTCGCCTGACGTAAGAGGAATTCGGCTGTGATGGAGTTTTTGTTGTACCTGTTGTTCGGCGCCGCACTCGGCACCCTCGGTGGCATCTTCGGCATCGGTGGTGGCCTGATTGCGATTCCGCTGCTCGGTGTTTGGTTTGGCCTTGATCAACAGATCGCCCAAGGCACGGCGCTAGTGATGGTGGTGCCGAACGTGATGCTGGCGCTGTGGCGTTATCACCAGCGCAATCGCATTGAGTTGCGACACGCACTGCCGCTGGCGATGATGGGTTTCTGCTTTGCCTGGATCGGCTCGATCTGGGCTGTCGGTATCGACGCGCAAACCATGCGCATCGGCTTCGTCGCTTTTCTGGTGGTGTTGTCGGTTTACAACCTGTTGAAGATGTTCGGCCGCCAACCTGCCGCGACGTCCGAGATGCGCTACTCATGGCCGTGGCTTGGTGTGCTCGGCGCGGCGTCCGGCACCATGGGCGGTTTGTTCGGGGTTGGCGGGGCGGTGGTGGCGACGCCGGTGTTGACCAGTCTGTTCGGCACCACGCAAGTGGTTGCTCAGGGCTTATCGCTGGCGCTGGCCTTGCCGAGCACCGGCGTAACGCTGGTGACGTACGCGGTGCATCACGAAGTGGACTGGATGATCGGCCTGCCGCTGGCCATCGGTGGTCTTGCCAGCATCAGTTGGGGCGTGAAGGTCGCCCACGCGATGCCGGAAAAACTCCTGCGTGGGCTGTTCTGCGGTTTTCTGGTGCTGTGTGCGGTGATGCTCGCGTTTAAAGTTTGAAGCCTTCGACGATGTGCTCGGCCAGGCACTCGGTGATCGGCGACGGATTGTTCAGGTTGCGCACCAGCATGATGCTCGCCTCCGGCAGCAACGGCAGGTCTTGGTCGGCGCCGAGAATGCGCATGTCCGGGGTGATCAGGCTTTCCAGTTGCGCGGTGATCGCCAGACCCGCGCTCACCACCGCCATCAGCGCCGACAGGCTGGTGCTGTTGTAGGCGATGCGGTAGTCGCGGCCCATCGCGTCCAGCGCATTGCACGCCCACAAGCGGCAGAAACAATCACTGTTGAACATCGCCAGCGGCAGCGGCGTTTGTTCGTGGGCACTGAAGTTCTGCGCCTCGGCCCAGACGAAACGCTCCTTGCGCAGCAGTTGGCCGATCTCGTTGCCCGGCTCGCGGGTGACGATCGACAAGTCCAGATCGGTGCGCTGCAGCAATTGTTTGGTCGACTCGCAATGCACTTCGATCTGAATCAGCGGATAGAACTGTGCGAATCGCGACAGAATCCCCGGCAGAAAACGCATCACGTAATCATCCGGCGTACCGATGCGCACGGTGCCGACCATGTGCGGCTCGCGCAGTGTGTTGAACACTTCACTGTGCAATTTGAGGATGCGTCGCGCGTAACCCAGCAGCACCTGGCCCTCAGCCGTGAGGCGCACCTGACGTCCATCACGCTCGAACAACTGGCGCTGCAACACATCTTCTTCCAGACGCTTCATCTGCATGCTCACCGCCGATTGCGTGCGGTTGACCATTTCGCCGGCGCGGGTGAAACCGCCCTGATCGGCAATCGCGACGAAGGTACGCAGGACATCGGTATCGATACTGGGGTAGGCGGACAATTGATGAATCTCCGTGATGCATGCCATCAGAAACATTCGTTGGATTGATCTTAGCGCCAGGCAGAGACTTGAGCCATCCACAACGGAGGGCAACACGATGAAAGGTCAAAGAGAGTTTGCAGGCGAAGAAAAATTCAGCGGTCACATCGTTTCCGATCTGCTGCACAAGTTTAGCCGCTGGTACGATTTGCACCGCGAACGTGAGTTGCTCGCCAGTCTGAGCGACGAAGCGTTGAAGGACATCGGGGTTAGCCGTGCCGACGTCGAACACGAAACCGTGCGGCCATTCTGGGACGACCCGATGCATAAATGATGAGGGCGCCGCTACACAAACCACTTTCAGGTGAGGTAGGTTGCGAGCAGACAAGGAGATGCTCATGCCCGCGACACTGTCCTTTTCCCTCAAACAGGCGCGACGACTGGCGCTGGCTGCCCAAGGGTTCAACGGGCGCCAGCCGCCGACCGTCAAAGCCGCTCACGTCAACCGGCTGATCGAACGGCTGGGCCTGCTGCAAATCGACTCCGTCAACGCCGTGGTGCGCTCGCACTACCTGCCGCTGTTTTCCCGTCTCGGTTCCTATTCTTCTGACTTGCTCGACCAGGCTGCCTGGAGTTCGGGGCGACGTCGCACGTTGTTTGAATTTTGGGGCCATGAAGCATCGTTGCTGCCGCTGTCGATGTATCCGTTGATGGCTTGGCGCATGCAGCGGGCTAGGCGCGGCGAGGATATTTATCAGCAACTGGCGAAGTTTGGTCGCGAGCAGCAGGACGTGGTGCGTCGCGTGTTGAGTTCGGTGCAAGAGCAGGGCGCGGTGGGCGCCGGCAGTCTGTCGACCCGCGAAGACAAGGCCGGGCCATGGTGGGACTGGAGCGCGGAAAAGCATGCGCTGGAGTGGTTGTTTGCTGCTGGTGAAGTGACGGTGGCGGGGCGACGTGGTTTTGAGCGTTTGTATGATTTGCCGGAGCGGGTAATTCCTTCTTCGATCTTGCAGCAGGCATTGCCGGATGAAGCCGAGGCGCAACGGGGATTGCTGTTGCATGCGGTGCAGGCGATGGGTGTCGGCACTGAGAAAGACCTGCGTGATTACTTCCGCTTGAATCCAGCGGATGCGCGACCACGACTGGCGGAACTGGTCGAGGCGGGGCAATTGCAGATGTGCGAAGTGGCCGGTTGGCGGCAGATCGCTTATTGCCTGCCGGAGCCGAAAATCCCGCGCAAAGTGACGGCGAGTGCGCTGTTGTCGCCATTCGATTCGTTGATCTGGGAGCGCAGCAGGACGGAGCGATTGTTTGATTTCCGCTATCGGCTGGAGATTTACACGCCGCAGGACAAGCGGGTTTACGGCTATTACGTGTTGCCGTTTTTGCACAATGAACGGATTGCCGCGCGGGTTGATTTACGCGCTGAGCGCGCGGCGGGGCGGTTGGCGGTGCATGCGGTGCACGAGGAAGAGCCGGGGTTGGATGAAGAGGGGATGTTGGCGCTGGCGATGAATTTGCAGCGCATGGCGAATTGGTTGGGGCTGGAGCGGGTGCAGCTCAATTGTCAGCGCGAGAGTGCGCTGCGGTTGCGGGTGGCATTGGCCAAAATCGACGGCCCCCTGTAGGAGCTGCCGAAGGCTGCGATCTTTTGATCTTGATCTTAAAAAAACAACATCAAAAGATCGCAGCCTTCGGCAGCTCCTACAGGGGCGGTGGCCAGGCGGTTTAGCGGCGAACTTGTTTGAGGGTTTCAGCAATCAAAAATGCCAACTCCAGCGACTGATCGGCATTCATCCGTGGATCACAATGCGTGTGATAGCGATCCGACAAACCGTCTTCCGTAATCGGCCGCGCACCACCAATGCATTCGGTGACATTCTGCCCGGTCATCTCGATGTGAATGCCGCCGGCATAAGTCCCTTCCGCCTCATGCACCTGGAAGAACTGTTTAACTTCACCAAGAATCTGCGCGAAGTCGCGGGTCTTGTAGCCGCTGCTGGCCTTGATGGTGTTGCCGTGCATCGGGTCGGAGCTCCACAGCACCTGCTTGCCTTCACGCTGCACCGCGCGGATCAGCGCCGGCAGGTGATCGCCGACCTTGTTCGCGCCCATCCGCGCGATCAGGTTGAGGCGGCCCGGATCGTTGTCCGGGTTGAGCACGTCGATCAGGCGGATCAGATCATCCGGGTTCATGCTCGGGCCGACTTTCACGCCGATCGGGTTGTTCACGCCACGCAAGAATTCGACGTGAGCGCCGTCGAGCTGACGGGTGCGGTCGCCGATCCACAGCATGTGCGCCGAGCAATCGTAGTAATCGTTGGTCAGGCTGTCGCGGCGCACGAAGGCTTCTTCGTAGTTCAGCAGCAACGCTTCGTGGGCAGTGAAGAAACTGGTTTCGCGCAGTTGCGGCGAGCTGTCCATGCCGCAGGCGCGCATGAACGCCAGGGTTTCATCGATGCGGTCGGCGAGATGGCTGTACTTCTCGGCCAGCGCTGAGTTGGCGATGAAATCGAGGTTCCACTTGTGCACTTGGTGCAGGTCGGCAAAACCGCCCTGAGCGAAGGCGCGCAACAGGTTCAGCGTCGCGGTGGACTGGTGATAGGACTGCAGCAGACGCTCCGGATCCGGTACGCGGCTCTTCTCATCGAAACCGATGCCGTTGACGATGTCGCCGCGATAAGCCGGCAGCGTCACGCCATCGATGGTCTCGTCGTTGGCCGAGCGCGGCTTGGCGAACTGACCGGCCATGCGCCCGACTTTGACCACCGGGCAACCGGCGGCGAAGGTCATGACGATCGCCATTTGCAGCAACACTTTAAAGGTGTCGCGAATCTTTGCCGCAGAGAATTCGGCGAAGCTTTCGGCGCAATCGCCACCCTGGAGCAAGAACGCGCGGCCCTGAGTTACTTCAGCAAACTGTCGACGCAGCTCGCGTGCCTCGCCGGCAAACACCAGCGGTGGATAACTGGCCAGGGTTTGCTCGACCTGGCGCAGGTGCGCGGCGTCGGGGTATTGGGGTTGTTGCTGGATCGGCAGGGCGCGCCAGCTGTCAGGGCTCCACGGTTGGCTCATCACGGTCTCTAAGGTTCTACGCACGGGCGGCCATGTTAGCAGCAATTAGTGCGTGACCTGCTCCCGCCCCTTCGCCGACAATCGCCGCTTTGCCACGGCGCCACAGCGGTGCCATCGCGTCACCGCGCCCGGTGACCATCAGGAGACGAAATGACTGAGGAGCGCGTCGAGCATCTGCTCGCCGAAGTACAGGATGAGTTCGGCGTGATTCGCGTGCTGGAAGTGGCCGATTACCGCTTTCTCGAATTCGGCGATGCGATCGAGCAGAGCTGCGTGTTCACCGCTGACCCGAGCTGGCTGGAGTACGACTACACCCGCGCGATGCTGATCGGCGCGTTGTGCCATGAGCAACCGGACAGCGCGCTGTTTCTCGGGTTGGGTGCGGGGACATTGACCCAGGCCTGCCTCAAGTTTCTGCCGCTGGAAGATGTTGAAGCCATCGAGTTGCGCCCGGACGTTCCGCGTCTGGCGATCGAATACCTTGGGCTGGATGATGACCCGCGTCTGTACATTCGTGTTGGCGATGCGCTGGAATTGCTGCCGACGGCGGAGCCAGCGGATTTGATTTTCGTCGACCTCTACACCGACGTCGGCCCGGGTGTCGGGCATCTGGCCTGGGGTTTTCTCGGTGACTGCCAGAAGCGTTTGAATCCGGGCGGCTGGCTGGTGATCAATCAGTGGGCCACCGATGATGGCCAGCCATTGGGCGCGGCGCTGTTGCGCGGGCTCTATCACCGGCATTACTGGGAGCTGCCGGTAAAGGAGGGTAATGTGATTCTGCTGGTGCCGGCGGATCTTGATCAGGAGCTGGACATGCAGGCGTTGACTGCGCGGGCCGAAGCGCTGGCGCCGCGGTTGGGGTATTCGTTGCAGTCGTTGATCAACGCGATTCGCCCGGCCACTTGATCCGAAACCCCTGTAGGAGCTGCCGAAGGCTGCGATCTTTTGATCTTGTTTTTCATGGGATCAAGATCAAAAGATCGCAGCCTTCGGCAGCTCCTACGGGGGTTAAATTCCTTTGAATATTCCAGGCCGCCGTTCCACTAAAGACCGCACGCCTTCCTTGGCATCCTCACTTGCAAGCAGCTTCTTCACCAGCGCCGGCAAGCCCTGCGTCGCCGCCGTCTCACCCTCATATCGCGCCTGCCGCGCCGACATCAATGTCGCCTGCACCCCCAATGGCGCCTGTCGCGCGATCCGCTCCGCCAATTCAATCGCCCGAGGCAACAAATCCTCACTGGCCATCACTTCCTGCACCAACCCCAAGCGCAACGCATCGTGCGCATCAAACTCATCGCCGGTCAGCAGCCAGCGCATCGCATTGCCCCAGCCGGCAATCTGTTGAAAACGCAAAGTCGCGCCACCAAAAGGAAAAATCCCACGCTGCACTTCCATTTGCGCGAAGCGGGTGTTGCTCGCGCAAAGATTGATATCCGCCGCCAACATGAGCTCGATCCCGATGGTCAGGCAGTAACCCTGCGTCGCGACAATCACCGGTTTGCTCACCCGTGGCCCGACGAAAACACCCCACGGATCGCAACCGCCGGTCGGAACTTGCCAACCTTCGGCCAATGCTGAGCTGGCATTCACCAGATCCAGACCGGCGGTAAAGTGTTCGCCATGGCCGAACACCACCGCCACCCGCGCCTCGCTGTCGGCTTCGAATTCGCCATAGGCCAGGCTCAAGTCGTTGAGCAGGTGGAGGTCGAAAGCATTGCGCTTGGCCGCTCGATCCAGGCCGATCAGGTGGACGTGACCACGACGTTCTCGGCTGACGCGGCCGGCGCAGGGCTGATTCATCGGTAGATCCTCGGGCGGGAAGGGCGGGTGCAGCGACGGAATGCCGCACGTCAGTGAATCGTTTAAGCGTCATCGCCCGCAGGGCCGGGCCTTTGAAAAATAGACCTTGGAACGATTATCCGCAAAACCCCGTTACACAGCGGTGACACACGCATTTTGCCGATAAAAAAAGCTCCCTTTTTGGGCAATTTCCGGTATAGTGCGCGCCGGCCTTTAACCGGGCCGCGTTTAGGTAGCGCAATTCCCCGAAGTCAGCTTCGGCTGCACGTCCGCACTGCGGGCTCTTCCCGGACGATTCTTTTTTTCATTCATTCGTTTTCGCAAATCCCCGCCGACAAAGCAGCCAGGGCGACTCTTGAGTCTCAACACGGCATGCGCAGCTTTGGAGCATGGGTCTTTGCGGATGCACTTAGAGGCAGACCCATGACCCAGGAAACCGGCGGCTTCGCCGCTTTTAATCTTAATCCGAACATTCTTGCAGCCGTCATCGCGACTGGCTACGAAGAACCTTCGGCTATTCAGCAGCAATCGATCCCGATCATCATGGCCGGTCAAGACATGATTGGTCAGGCGCAAACCGGTACGGGTAAAACCGCCGCATTCGCCCTGCCGATCCTGCACCGCATCGATCCTGCCAAGCGCGAGCCGCAAGCCCTGATCCTGGCGCCAACCCGTGAGTTGGCGCTGCAAGTAGCAACCGCTTTCGAAACCTACGCCAAGCAAATGCCAGGCGTTACTGTTGTGGCCGTTTACGGCGGCGCGCCGATGGGCCCGCAACTGAAAGCAATCCGTAATGGCGCACAGATCGTTGTCGCCACCCCGGGCCGTCTGTGCGACCACCTGCGTCGTGACGAAAAAGTCCTGTCGACCGTGAACCACCTGGTTCTCGACGAAGCGGACGAAATGCTCAAACTGGGTTTCATGGACGACCTCGAAGTTATCTTCAAGGCTCTGCCACCGACCCGTCAGACTGTACTGTTCTCGGCCACCTTGCCGCAGTCGATCCGTGCCATTGCCGAACGCCATCTGCGCGATCCGCAACACGTGAAGATCCAGACCAAGACCCAGACCGTTACCGCGATCGAACAGGCTCACCTGTTGGTTCACGCTGACCAGAAGACTTCGGCTGTTCTCAGCTTGCTGGAAGTGGAAGACTTCGACGCTCTGATCATGTTCGTGCGCACCAAGCAAGCGACCCTGGATCTGGCCAGCGCCCTCGACGCCAAAGGCTACAAAGCCGCCGCGTTGAACGGTGACATCGCCCAGAACCAGCGTGAGCGCGTTATCGACTCGCTGAAAGATGGCCGTCTGGACATCGTTGTTGCGACCGACGTTGCTGCTCGTGGTCTGGACGTTCCGCGCATCACTCACGTGTTCAACGTTGACATGCCGTACGATCCAGAGTCCTACGTTCACCGTATCGGCCGTACTGGCCGTGCCGGTCGCGAAGGTCGTGCACTGCTGCTGGTGACTCCACGTGAGCGCCGCATGCTGCAAGTGATCGAGCGTGTAACCGGTCAGAAGGTTGCAGAAGTTCGCCTGCCGGACGCTCAAGCCGTTCTCGATGCGCGCATCAAGAAACTGACCAACAGCCTGTCGCCGCTGGTGGCTGATGCCGAGTCGACTCACGGTGAGTTGCTCGATCGTCTGACCGCAGACATCGGCTGCACCCCGCGTGCTCTGGCTGCTGCGCTGCTGCGCAAAGCCACCAACGGTCAAGCGCTGAACCTGGCTGCAATCGAGAAGGAACGTCCACTGGTGCCGAACAATGCACCGCGTGGCGACCGTCCTGAGCGCACTGGCGATCGTCCTGATCGTGGTGACCGCGAGCGTCGCGCGCCAATGCCTTTGGGCGAAGGCCGTGCTCGTTGCCGTACCGCGCTGGGTGCGCGTGACGGTATCGCTGCGAAAAACCTGCTGGGCGCCATCCTCAACGAAGGCGGTCTGGCCCGTGAAGCGATCGGTCGCATCCAGGTGCGTGACAGCTTCAGCCTCGTCGAGCTGCCGGAAGATGGTCTGGACAAACTCCTGACCAAACTGAAGGACACTCGCGTTGCCGGTAAGCAGTTGAAGCTGCGTCGCTACCGCGAAGATTAATCCGCCCTTGGGCTGATTGATCGCACATAAAAAATCCCCGACTGGTTCGGGGATTTTTTTTGCCTGTTTTTCAGGATCAAAAGATCGCAGCCTTCGGCAGCTCCTACATTTGGAATGCGTTCCCCTTGTAGGAGCTGCCGAAGGCTGCGATCTTTGGCTTTAACCGAAGCGGTAAATATCCATCCCCAGCGCACCCATCGTGAACCCCTTGTGCGCCACGCTAAACTCACCCCCCGCACCCCGCGCAAAATACAGCGGCAACAAATGCTCATCACTCGGATGGTTGCGCACGGCATTCGGTGCCTGCTGACGGTAATCATGCAGCGCCGCCTCATCATCGGCCTGTAGCTTGTCGATCACCCAATCACGGAAATCCCGCGCCCATGGCTCAACGCTTTCCGGCCCGGCTTGCCAGTCCAGTTCGCGCAGGTTGTGGGTGATGCTGCCAGAACCGATCAACAGAATCCCTTGCTCGCGTAAACCGGCCAAGGCTCGACCCACACGGGTCTGAAGCGCCGGGCCTGCCCGACTTGGCAGCGAAACCTGCACCACCGGAATATTCGCCTGCGGATACATCAGCGACAACGGCACCCACACGCCATGATCGAAAGGGCGCTCCGGGTCGAGACGCGTCGGCAGGTTGTTAGCCGTCAGCAACTGCGCCACTTCTCCAGCCAGTTGCGGATCGCCCGGCGCCGGGTATTGCACTTCAAACAGCGCACGGGGAAACCCGCCAAAGTCATGCCAGGTATTCGGTTGCGGATTGCTGCTGACCAACAGTTCGTGGCTCTCCCAGTGCGCAGAGACGATCACGATGGCTTTCGGTGTCGGCAGTTCGGCGGCCAATCGCGCGAGGGCCGGGCCGCTGGCGCCTGGCTCCAATGCAAGCATCGGTGAGCCGTGTGAGATATACAGACTGGGAAACATGTGCGGGCTCCTGAACGGTAAGATGGCCCATCTTCAGTCACTTCATTGGTCTAAATCTAATATAAGTTTTAACGCTTTTTGATCGAATTTTTAGGGGGATGCATGCAGCCTGAGTTTTGGCACAAGAAGTGGGCTTCGAACCAGATCGGCTTTCATTTACCGCAAGTGAATCCTTATCTACAACGTTTCTGGCCGGATCTGAACCTCGCGGCACAAACGCGGGTGTTGGTGCCTTTGTGTGGGAAAAGTCTGGATTTGCTGTGGCTGGCTGCGCGCGGGCATCGGGTTCTCGGTATTGAACTGTCGGAGAAAGCCGTTGAAGACTTTTTCAGCGAGCAACAACTGCAGCCACAGATCAGCGAGCACGGCGTCTTCAAGGTTTACCGCGCTGGCACAATCGAGTTGTGGTGCGGTGATGTTTTCGCGCTGAGCGCTGCGGACGTTGCCGATTGTTCCGCGCTGTACGACCGTGCAGCAGTGATCGCCTTGCCGCCGCCAATGCGCGAGCGTTATGCCGAGCTTTTGCAAAACATCCTGCCGGTGGGTTTGAAGGGGCTGTTGATTACGCTGGATTACGATCAATCGCAAATTTCCGGACCGCCGTTCTCCGTAGACGATGCTCAAGTGCAACACATGTTCGGCGGTGCGTGGCAGATGCAGGTACTGGAATCGCAGGATGTGCTGAGTGACAGCGGCAAGTTTGTGCAGGCAGGTGCGACGCGGCTTGAGGAGCGGGTCTATCGGATCACCGCTCGGTAAGTTTCTTGCGCGCATAAAAAATGCCCCGACGTATCGGGGCATTTTTTTAGCCAGGCAAACCGGCTGGGTCAGACGTCGCTTCGAAGAACCTTACAGTTCTTTAACGGTGCGAACCTGATCCTTGTTGATGCGAGTTTCTTTGCCGTCCAGCTGCTGGAACTCGTAGAAACCCGAATCATCATCGTATTTCGGCGTGTCGACGGCCTGGATTTCGCGACCGTCATTCAGCGTGATCACTGTAGGCGACGAGCAACCGGCGAGGGTGGCCAGGCCCAGTGCGAGCATGAGAGAGGCGATGGTCCGTTGAGTCATGGGTGTGTCTCCGAATGGGAATTCTTTTGGTTACTGAGCTTGAGACGTATACAAGGCGTGAGAGTTCCTTGAATAGTGTCAGTCTGACACAGTGTTATGCGCCTTTAACAGTTCGGGGGTGTTGAGGTTGGCCAGTCGCGGGTCATTGTCCGGGCATTCCAATGCAGTGGCGCCGAGGCTGCGCATCACCCGGCCGGGGCTGCGTTCACCGCTGTTCCAGGCGGTTTCGAAGGCTGGCAGCAGGCTCACGGGAATCACGCACAACAACGGTTCCCAGTGCTCGTCGTGCCACAACATTAAAGGTTTGTCAGGATTGTGATTGGCGGTTTCGCGCATGCTTTGCAGCAGTGCTTCGTCGATTCGCGGAACATCGCACGGCAACACCAGCAAGTGCGAATGGCGCGCCGCTTTCAAGCCTGCACGAATACCGGCGAGTGGCCCGGGGAAGTCACCTTCGTCATCCACCACCAATTGATCGGCATAGGTTTCATAGCGTTCGCGATTGCGGTTGCAGGAGATGATCAAGTCGTCCGTCAGCGCTCGTACTTTGCGCTGCAGATGCGCAATCAGCGGTTCGCCGTGCCACTCGATCAAACCTTTGTCCTGACCGCCCATGCGCTGGCCGCGTCCGCCTGCCAGCAGCAGCACGGAACAAGGGGGCAATGGCGTATTTGCGGTCATTTTGGCTCTCCGTAGGGGCGGCGTAAAAAGGGGGCGCTGTGATATAACACCGGGCTGTTTCTCCTACAACTGGACGAGCCTATGAAAGCCAAGGCTGATGTACCTTTCGCACCGCTCAATATTGCCGTGCTGACTGTCAGCGATACCCGAACACTGGAAACCGATACCTCAGGTCAAGTCTTTGTCGATCGCCTGTTGGCGGCCGGCCACAACCTGGCCGAGCGGGTTCTGCTCAAAGATGATCTGTATAAAATTCGTGCGCAAGTCGCCAACTGGATCGCCGACGATGTCGTGCAGGTCGTGTTGATCACTGGCGGCACCGGCTTCACCGGCCGTGACAGTACGCCGGAAGCGGTGGCCTGCCTGCTCGACAAACAGGTCGATGGCTTTGGCGAATTGTTCCGTCAGATCTCGGTGGCCGATATCGGCACCTCAACCGTGCAATCCCGCGCACTGGCCGGTCTGGCCAATGGCACGCTGGTGTGCTGCCTGCCGGGTTCGACCAATGCGGTACGCACCGGTTGGGACGGGATTCTCGCCGAGCAACTGGATTCCCGTCACCGTCCATGCAATTTCGTCCCGCATCTGAAACAGGCGGCGCCTTGTGAATCCCGTGGGTAAGCCGGGCAAGACCGCTGCGCTGATGCCTGTCGAAGTGGCATTGGCGCGGCTGCTGGAAATGGCCGAGGCCTCGCCAATCGTCGAGCGTGAGTATTTGCCGCTCGCTGAGGTTCAGGGGCGCGTGCTGGCCGAGGACTTGGTTTCGACGCTGGATCTGCCGCCGTGGCCGAACAGTGCGATGGACGGTTACGCGCTGAATCTGGCCGACTGGACGGGCGAGCCGTTGCCGGTCAGCCAGAAAATATTCGCCGGGCAAGCGCCTGAACCTTTGCAGCGTGGAACCTGTGCTCGAATCTTCACCGGCGCACCTGTGCCGGCCGGAGCCGATTGTGTCGAGATGCAGGAAAACGCCGAAGTCATGGCAGACGGCCGCGTAGGTTTTTCCGAAGCCATGAAAGTCGGGCAGAACATTCGTCCGCAGGGCCAGGAAACCACGGTGGGTGAACTCGTCCTGTCGGCCGGCACTCGCCTGGGGCCGATCGAGCAGGGCTTGTCCGCTTCATTGGGCCGCGCCGGCCTGAATGTCGTGCGCAAGGTGCGCGTAGCCGTGCTGTCGACCGGCGATGAACTGATTGAGCCCGGTCAGGCATTGGGGCCGGGGCAGATTTACAACAGTAACCGTGTGGTGCTGTGCAGCTGGTTGCAGCGGCTGGGCTGCGAAGTGATCGATGCCGGGATTCTTCCGGACAATCTGGCGACGACCCGAGAGCGTTTGGGCGAATTGCAGGATGTCGATCTGATTCTCTCCACTGGTGGTGTTTCGGTCGGTGAGGCGGATTTTCTTGGCATCGCATTGAGGGAAGAAGGCGAGCTTGCCTTGTGGAAGCTGGCGATCAAACCCGGGAAACCGCTGACCTTCGGCCATTTTCGCAACGTACCGGTAATCGGCCTGCCGGGTAACCCTGCCTCGACGCTGGTGACCTTCGCCCTGTTAACCCGACCATATCTGTTGCGGCGCCAAGGCGTGCAAGACGTTGAACCACTCAAGTTCCGCGTGCCGGCCGGGTTCAACTGGCCAGTGGCTGGCAACCGTCGTGAGTACTTGCGCGGACGGCTGGAACAGGGCCGGGCAATCATCTATCGCAATCAAAGCTCCGGCGTTTTGCGCAGTGCGGCCTGGGCTGACGGTCTGGTCGAGGTGCTTGAGGGCCGGACGCTGGTTGAGGGCGACGAAGCTGTCTTCATTCCCCTGAGTGAGCTTCTGGGTTAACTGCCTCGGTATCCGCAGGTGCTGGCGCGTGTCGCCGGCACCTGCGGGCCCGCTCAGGCGTCAGTGAGCCATGAGCGAAATGATCTGGTCAAAACGACTGTTGGCTATCCATCCCAGCAAACCCATCACGACGGCTGTTGCGCCTGCCGCGTAGGCGAGGCGATGCTTGATGATTCTGACATCGCCCCTGACTTCATCCATGTCCCTGCGGATGTATTTGAGGTGGGTTTCCAGCTCGGTGACGCGAGGTTCCATGTTCGTTTCTCCAGTGGGTTTGGCGCCGCTGTGGAAGTCAGTGGTGTGGCTGGTGCGACTTTGCGCGAGTGGAGCAACCGGGCTCACTGGCAGTCTGGCTTCATGACTATGCATTGATGTTGACGCCTGCTGGAAATGGACGCGGGTCGCTAACGGTGTCAATGAAAGTATCGAAAGCCCTAGAGGTGTATCCACTCATTACATGCACATCCTTGTGTGTTTTCAGATTGAAGATTGATACCGCCGACGCACGATCTACCAATGGCTGGAGTTGGTCAATGCAGCCAATTCATCACATCTTGTAAGAAAAATCCCAGCCCTGTAGGACGCGTGCGCCGAGACGCCTGAATTAATTACGGTTCTTGCGGCTTTTTTCCGTGCGCCAGTGGTCAAGATGTCTCATACCGAATCCATTCACGGAGTGATTGCAATGAGTGAACGCAGGGCGCTGTTGATTCTGCATGGCAAGCAGGCACTCAACGAGGCGGTTCGTGCCGCCGTCGAAAGTAAACGCGAACAAGGCTGGGAGCTGGCCGTGCGCCTGACCTGGGAGGGCGGCGATGCCGAGCGTCTGGTCGAAGAGGCGCTGGCGGCTGGCTATAAACAGATTATCGCTGGTGGTGGCGATGGCACCTTGCGTGATATCGCCCAGGCGCTGGCGGCGCATCCGGGCGAAGCCAGCCTGGTGCTGTTGCCGCTGGGTACTGCGAACGATTTTTCCCGTGCGGCGGGCGTTCCGCTGGAGCCGGCAGAGGCTCTTGAGTTGCTCGATGTGCCTGCGCGCGACATCGATCTGGGCCAGGTTGGCGGGCAGATTTTCCTCAATATGGCCACGGGCGGTTTTGGTAGCCAGGTCACGGCCAATACTTCTGAAGACTTGAAGAAAGTACTCGGTGGCGCGGCTTATCTGTTCACCGGTCTGTCGCGCTTCAGTGAGCTGCATGCTGCCTATGGCGAGTTGCAGGGGCCGGATTTCCACTGGCGTGGCGAGCTGCTGGCGCTGGGCATCGGCAATGGTCGTCAGGCGGGCGGTGGGCACGTGCTGTGTCCGCAGGCACTGGCCGATGATGGGCTGTTGGATATCAGCATTCTGCCGGCGCCACAGGAGTTGGTGGGTACCTTGAAGAATCT
Organism: Pseudomonas sp. NPDC088429; assembly: GCF_044753305.1. Lineage (NCBI taxonomy): Bacteria > Pseudomonadati > Pseudomonadota > Gammaproteobacteria > Pseudomonadales > Pseudomonadaceae > Pseudomonas > Pseudomonas sp. NPDC088429. The sequence continues at coordinate 26,254 of NZ_JBIVMX010000018.1, forward strand.
GCTCACTGATGGCTTCGGCCTCGACAACATGTTCGTGCGGACACGTTTGCCGTGGGTCGAAATCAAGGTGTCTGAAGGGCTTTACATCAATCTGGATGGTGAGCCACTGGAAGGCGATAGCCTGCGCTTCGAAGCGCGCCCTGCGGCATTGCAGGTGCATTTGCCTGAGGACTCTCCGCTGTTGAGCGCTACAACGCCGATCAGTCGTCCAGACTGATGATCTGTTCGCGCACGGCGAACAGCACCAGGCCCGCCACATCGTAGATCTGCAGACGCTTCATGATCTGCGCGCGGTGGGTCTCGACGGTTTTGATGCTCAGGCCCAGGCCGTTGGCGATTTCCCGGGTCGACTTGCCGCGCACGATCAGTCGGAGGATTTCCAGTTGGCGTGCCGTCAGGTTGTGCGAATCGGTGGTGTCCGGCTGGCCTTTCTGATTGCGGACCAGGGCCTGATTGATCACCGTGTGGGCGATCGCCGGACTTAGATAACGCTCGTTATTGCGCAGCGCGTCCAACGCGTGTTCAAGCTCGGTGCCGGTGGTGTCCTTGAGCAGATAACCGTAAGCGCCGGATTCCAGCGCCTGCATGATCAATGCGGGGTCGGTGTGCATCGACAGGATCAGCACTTTGCTTTGCGGGCGCACGCGTTTGAGTCGCTGCAACGCTTCGAGGCCGCCGGTTTCCTTCATGGAAATATCCAGCAAGACAATATCGGGGTTCAGCAGCTCGACCATTTCAAGCAACTGCGAGCCGTCATTGGCCTCGCCGATTACCGCGTAACCGGGAATATCCATAACCAGAGCGCGCACGCCGGCCCTGATCAGCGAGTGGTCATCCACTAGAAGTAAGTTACAAGTCAACGCATAACCTTATTCGTACTGGCCCGCTCGAGTGCGCGCGGCGCCCAGGGGAAAAGTGCTTCGATTTGAGTGCCTTTGCCCGGTTCGCTGATCACGCTCAGGGTGCCACCCAGTTGTTCGATCCGTTCGGCCATGCCGGCCATGCCACGTTGTCCTTCACGCCCCGGATTGACGGCCGGCGCGAAGCCCTGGCCATCATCGCTGATCAGCAGGGTCAGACCTTTCGGCAAGCGCTGCACGCGAATCAGCAGGTTTTTCGCCTGGGCGTGACGCAGGATGTTGGTCACTGCCTCCTGCGCAATACGAAACGCGGCGACGGCCATTTCTTCCGGAATACCGTTCAAGCGCTGCTGGCAGTCGAGGCTCCAGTGCACGTCGGTGTTGGTCAATGTCTTGAGCAGGTGCGCGCGCAGGCTCGCTTCAAGGCCAAGGCTGGTCAGTTGCCGTGGGTTGAGGATGGCCGATACGTCGCGGACTTTGTTGAGGGTTTCTTCGAGGGTGTCGCAGAGAACGGTGCATTGCTCCTGCAATTCCTCCGGCATACGGCGTTTCAGCCAGTCGCTTTGCAATTTGGCGGCGGTCAGCAATTGGCCGATGTCATCGTGCAGCTCGCGGCTGAGGCGATGGCGTTCGTTTTCCTGGACTTCCAGCAGGCGATCGGCGAGTTCCTGTGGCTGGAACTTGATCGATTTGCGTGACAGGCGATATTGCACCCAGACGCACGCCGTAGCTGCGATGTCGAGCAACAACAGACCCAGGCCCAACGGCTTGGAAAAACCGTAGGTCAGAAGGCTGCCCAGCGCAGCGGCGACACACAGGATGAGTGTGAACCGGCGGGCATTTTCCCGGGAGGGTGGCCATGTTGTGAGGGTCTTTATGCTGGCGTACATAACGGATGGAGCCAATGGATGTTCGCTGCGGGTAGACCGGCCGGTGGCTGGCGGGTCTCTGTCTGGAAATGCTGTCAATTATGTGAATGATTTCAACAGGCTGCAGTGAACGGTAGTTTACCGCCAACTTCTCTGAATGCCGATCAATGAAATCACTTTGCCATTAATTTGAAAGCAACTAATGGGCGGCATAGTACCACTTAAGATACCGTTGGTCGCGCCTACTCTATATGTCCAATGAGTCAGGAAAGACGCCATTATGGACGTATGTTCCATAATGGAAAAAAGTCGAAGTATGTTATTCGACAGATAATCAAATTGACCAAATCACGATTCTTAACACACAGGAAAACCCTGAGGCGGGCTGAAAATTATCCGTCGCATCAGGTGTATTTATTTAGTTCGATATGTCGCTGGCAGGTATGAACTATTCAATAACGACATTAAATGAGTAGTGCTCAAGCCTGACGCCAGATCAGGCCTGTCGCTCAGAGAACGACAGAGATGGCAAACGTTTGCCCGGCAAAGGCATCCGGAACTGGCTTTGCCCGACATGAAAGGCGAACGCTTCGATTAATGAGGCCTGTTCGCTGCCATCAAGGCTCAGTTGCCCAGTCTTCACATCGACCAGCTCCAGTTGCCAGGCCATCAGCGTGAAGCAATTTTTCAAGGCGCTCAGCGCTTGTTCGTGCAGGTCGACGTGATCCTGGGTCAGATTGAGCAGGCTGTAGATGTGCAGGGAAAACTCGGAAATCGCTTCCAGCGCCAGTGCCTCAGCTCTGCCGGCAAGCTTGAGCAAGGTGCCCTGCATGCACGCGATGGCATCCTTGTCATTGCTGATCAGTTGCAGATGGCTCAGGCATTCTTCCGACTTGGCCAGCAGCGTCTCAGCCTCGAGCAGAAATTCGGGGAAGCGTTGCGCCCAGTCTTTACGGTCGATTGGCATGCTTACCTCCACAGCGTCATGTCTGATGGGGGAGTGCCGTGTGTGGCGACGATCGTGAATCGTCGGCAGATCGCGCCCAGACGTGCCGCAGGTGCACAGGCTGAGGATTTCCAGGGGATGGGTTGCCACTGAGTTGCGATCGCACACAATAGCCTGACTCCGTTCATGCAATGAGAATGGCGTCACATTAATGGCTATTGGATATCGCGAATATCAGGTTGGGCCTGATTGATACTAGGGGAATCCCTTAGGCGCGGGAACCTACCGTGCAAACCGAGGTCGCGCCGCAAAGACTGTAGCAGATGAAAACAACCGAGCCAGTAAAGCATGATGTTAATGTGACATCAATGGCCGGTTGTGGCATTTTGATGGCTAATTTCGCAGCAATCAAGATTCGTCATTAACAGCCGATAAAGCCTGTTAGTGAATTCATCTGAACAAGCCCAGGAGTCATTGATGGCCGGCATTCTCGACACGGTAGACCAACGCACGCAACTGGTGGGTGAGAATCGCCTGGAAATTCTCATGTTTCGTCTGGCTGGACGCCAATTGTTTGCGATCAACGTGTTCAAGGTTCAGGAAGTCCTGCAACTGCCGAAGCTGACCCTGATGCCGCAGCGTCACCCGTTCGTGTGCGGTGTGGTCAACCTGCGCGGGCAGACGTTGCCAGTGATCGATCTGTCCCAGGCGATTGGCATGCGGCCGTTGGTGCCGGGCCCGAACAGCACCATCATCGTCACTGAATACAACCGCTCGGTGCAGGCCTTCCTTGTGGGCGGTGTGGATCGCATCGTCAACATGAACTGGGAAGCCATTCTGCCGCCGCCGACCAGCGCTGGCCGCCAGCATTACCTGACCGCGATCAGCAAGGTCGACGATCAGTTGGTGGAAATTATCGACGTCGAGAAAGTCCTCGCCGAAATCGTCCCGTACAACGCCAAGGTCTCGCGGGAAAAGCTCGAAGACCCGGTGCTCGAACGTGCCCGTGGTCGCGAAGTGCTGCTGGTCGACGATTCCAACGTGGCGCTCTCGCAACTGCGTGACACCCTCGGCCAGTTGGGCGTGAAGATGCACATCGCCAGCGATGGTTTGAAGGCGTTGAACATGCTCAAGGCCTGGGCTGATACCGGCGTGAACATGACTGACAAGTTGCTGATGATCTTCACCGACGCGGAAATGCCGGAAATGGACGGTTACCGTCTGACCACCGAAATCCGCAACGACCCGCGTCTGCGTGGGCTGTACGTGGTACTGCACACGTCGCTGTCGGGCAGCTTCAACGATTCGATGGTGAAGAAGGTTGGCTGCGACAACTTCCTCTCGAAATTCCAGCCGGACAAACTGGTCGACGTGGTGCGCCAGCGCCTGATGCTCGACGAAGTCCCTGCCTGACCCCACACCCTTTGTAGGAGTGAGCCTGCTCGCGATAGCGGTTTGTCAGCCCCAAATCATTATCTGACACACCGCTATCGCGAGCAGGCTCACTCCTACAGTTTGCTCTTTGATTCCCTGACCAAGCTCGTATAGGGTGGCGTTTTTATCCTCCAGGGAGCTGGCCATGCTGCGTCTGAGCGCGCTTTATCGTTACCCGTTGAAATCCGGCAAAGTCGATGCGCTGCAAAGCGTCGACCTCGACAAGCTGGGGCTCGATGGTGACCGACGCTGGATGCTCGTGGACGAAGCCAGCGGCCGCTTCCTGACCCAGCGTGCCGAAGCAAAAATGAGCCAGTTGTCGGCGCTGTGGAATGCCCGGGGCGGTCTGACCCTGAGCGCGCCGCAACAGTCTTCCATCGAAATCGCTTTGCCTGGCAGCGACGCCGAACTGCGCGGCGTGACTATCTGGCGTGACACTCTGCGCGTGCCGGATGCCGGTGATAAGGCGGCGCGTTGGGTCAGCGAGTTCATCGGCAAACCTACGCGTCTGGTGCAAGTGCCGCTGGATCGTGCGCGCACCACGCCGTCAGGTGTCGGCAAGGATGATGATCAGGTCGCGTTCGCCGACGGGTTTCCGCTGTTGCTGATTGGCGAGGCGTCGCTGCAAGATCTGTCGCAACGGGTCGGGCGGCCGTTAGAGATGCTGCGTTTTCGCCCGAATCTGGTGATCGAAGGCAGCGAAGCGTACGCCGAGGATGGCTGGAAACGTATTCGTATCGGTGACGTCGAGTTCCGCGTGGTCAAGCCGTGCGCGCGCTGCATCCTTACCACCATCGACCCGCAGACTGGCGAGCGCAGTGCCGATCGTGAACCGCTGGCGACCTTGCAGAAATACCGCGCCGAAGCCGATGGCGCGATGTTCGGTCAGAACCTGGTGAATGACAGCAACGGTCGTCTCGAGGTCGGAATGCCGGTGGAAATCCTCGAATAAGCCGCCCCTGAAACGAAAAATGCCCGAGTCCTTGGACCCGGGCATTTTTATTGGCGCTGTGAAAACCGACGACTTAGCCGCGGTACTCGCACAGATAAGCGGTATCAACCGCGACTTTCAGCTGGAATTTGCTGTTCGCCGGAACGTTGAACTGGCTGCCGGCGGCGAAGGTTTCCCAGTCGCTGCTGTCGGGCAGTTTCACGATCAGTGCGCCGGAGACCACGTGCATGATTTCACGCTGGCTGGTGCCGAATTCGTATTCGCCCGGGGCCATGACGCCAATGGTCGCCGGACCTTCAGCGGTGCCAAAGGCGATCGACTTGACGGTGCCGTCGAAGTACTCGTTGACTTTAAACATGGGCGATTCCTCGAAAAGGGCTAAAAAATTGAGGCGGCCAGTATGCACAAGGCTTTGGGCGCCGTCACCTGCCCGGCGCCTGTCCAGCCAGTTCTCGAATTGGCCCTAGAGTGGCAAAACCAGCGGCAACAATCGTGCGGTGTTGCGCGCATCTTCCAGCGCCCGGTGTTGCTGACCGCTGAACTGCATGCCGGCCAGTTGCAGCGCGCCGTTGAGCCCCAGCGGCCGCTCCAGGCGTCGGGCCTTGGCGAAGCGTTGTTTGAGGTTCATGTGCGGCACTCGACTCAGGCCGCTGTCGATCTGCAGGCGCTGCCATTCCTGGAGCAGTTGCTTGCGGTCGTAATCGCCCCAACTGGCCCAGCCTTCAAGACGTGATTGATGCTGCGCGAGCCAGCGTTCGAACGCCGGCCAGACCTCAGTCAGCGGTTGCGCCGTATCGATATTGGCCTGGGTGATGTGCGTCAGCTCGCGACAGAACGGCGTCAGCAACGGCCGTCGAGTCGGTTTGACGAAGCGCTGGAAGTGATCCTGTTCGCGCCCGGCACGATCGACCAGCGTCGCGCCGATCTCGATAATTTCCATCTCGGTGACCGGCCAGCCACCCTCATCGGTGGTGGCTTCCAGATCTATGACCAGCCAGTGGGGCATCGCAGGGTTCCTGATTTGTGCGTTCTGATTATTCAGAGCGTAGCCAAACCCTGCGTTTGCGCTCGGCTGACTACTCCACCTGCAACAGAACCTGACGATTTTTTACCTGATCGCCGACTTTGACCTGCACCCGCTTGAGCACGCCGTCGATGCCGGCCTTGAGCGGGTGCTCCATTTTCATTGCCTCCAGTACCAGCAGCAGCTGACCTTTGCTGACCGGGCTGCCTTCGCTGACCAATACGTCGACGATGGCGCCGTCCATGGGCGCTTTCAAGGTGCCGGAACTGACGCTGGTCTGACTGCCGATCACCGCGTGAGTTCGATCCTCCAGGCGCAGGCTGCCGGGGTGAGTGAACAGCCAGAGTTGTTCGCCATCGAGACGACAGGCGTGGCGTTGGCGCAATCCGTCGACTTCCAGCGTTATCGAGTGGGCGTCTTGATCGATGAGTTTCAATGCCAGTGTGCGTTCGGCGACTTGCACTTTGAACGCACCTTGCGGCTCAGCGAGCAGTTGCAGCGTCCAGTTTTGCTCATCAAGACCGAGGCGAAAATGCAGCGGCACACTGGCGTTATTACGCCAGCCGGACAGCGGCGCGCGGTGACTGAGGGCGCTGGTTTGATAGAACAACACTGCAGCGATGGCCAGGTCTTCGGCACTCGGCGCGTAGCTGTTCAGGCACGCGTGATCGCTGAAATGCTGCGCGATAAATGCCGTGCTGAACTCACCGCTGATGAACTGCGGATGTTGCAGCAGGCTGACCAGCAACCGCTGATTGCTTTGCACACCCAGCAACACCGAGTCCTCCACTGCGCGCAGGAGTTTGCGCCGAGCCTCCTCGCGAGTAGCGCCGTGGGCGATCAGTTTACCGAGCATCGGGTCGTAGAACGGGCTGATCAATTGCCCTTCGCGCAGACCATGATCGATGCGCGCGCCGTGTTGCAGCGCTGGCTCCCACGCCTCTACACAACCGGTTTGCGGCAAAAAATCCTGCGCAGGGTCCTCTGCGTAAAGGCGCACTTCCATCGCGTGGCCATTGAGTTGCACCTGATCCTGAGTCAGCGGTAAAGGCTGACCTTCGGCGACCCATAATTGCCAGGCGACCAGATCCAGCCCGGTGATTAGTTCTGTCACCGGATGCTCGACCTGCAAGCGAGTGTTCATTTCCAAAAAGTAGAACTGCCCGCGTGCATCGAGCAGGAATTCCACGGTGCCAGCGCCGACATAATTCACCGCACGTCCAGCCTTGAGAGCCGCTTCACCCATGGCGTGACGCAACTCGGCGGTCATCACCGGGCAGGGCGCTTCTTCGATGACTTTCTGATGGCGGCGCTGCACCGAGCAATCGCGCTCGCCGAGGTAGATCAGGTTGCCGTGTTGGTCGCCGAACAGTTGCACTTCGACGTGCCGTGGTTCGATCAACGCCTGTTCAAGAATCAATTCGTCGCTGCCAAAACCGTTCAACGCTTCCGAACGCGCGGTACGCAGTTGCGCCGGTAAATCAGAGCCATCGTGCAGCAGACGCATGCCGCGACCGCCGCCACCGGCGCTGGCCTTGATCATCAATGGATAGCCGATGCGCTCGGCTTCGCTCAGCAGGGTCACGTCGTCCTGCTCGGCGCCTTGGTAGCCGGCGATGCACGGTACACCGGCGTCGAGCATGGCGATTTTCGAGCGGCGTTTGCTGCCCATCAATTCGATGGCTGCGACGCTCGGGCCGATGAACGTCAGGCCAGCCTGTTCGCAGGCGCGGGCGAACTCGGCGTTTTCCGAGAGAAAGCCGTAACCGGGATGGATGGCGTCGGCACCGCTGCGGCGAGCGGCGTCGATGATCGCCGGGATGTTCAAGTAGGACTGCTGCACGGCGGCGGGACCGATGTGCACGGCTTGATCGGCGATTTGCACGTGTAGGGCGTCGGCGTCGGCGTCGCTGTAGACGGCGACGGTTCGGTAGCCAAGGGCTTGGGCGGTGCGCTGGATGCGGCAGGCGATTTCACCGCGGTTGGCGATCAGGATTTTGCTGAGGGTGGGCATGGTGGGTTTCCTGAGGTTTTGGCGGTGGATGTGGAGGCCTCATCGCGAGCAGGCTCACTCCTACAGGGGAACGCATTCCAACTGTAGGAGTGAGCCTGCTCGCGATGCTTTAGGTAGCCCACCGCGGTTTACGCTTCTGCACAAAAGCCATGGTGCCCTCGATCCCTTCTTCTCCCGTCACCGCTTCGCTAAACCACTGCGCCGCTTCATCAAGCAACTCAGCCGATGGCTGCCCGGCACTCGCCAACAACAATTTCTTGGTCAGCGCATTCGCCTCCGGCGCACAACACAGCACATGCTGCAGCACCTCATCCAGTCGCTCCGCCAGCGCCTGCGCATCTTGCTCGACAAAATGCACCAACCCCAAACGGCGTGCCTGATGCCCGTCGAAACGTGCGGCGGTCAGCGCCAGTCGCCGCGCCTCGGTCAGGCCAATGCGCTGCACCACAAACGGCGCGATCTGCGCCGGCAGCAGACCAAGGCTGGTTTCCGGCAAACCGAATTGCGCCTGATGATCGGCAATCGCAATGTCACTGACACACGCCAGCCCAAAACCGCCGCCGAGCACTGCGCCTTGCAGCACCGTGATCAACACTTGCGGCGCGTGCTGCGCTTCTTCCAGCAAAGCCCCGAACGCACGATTCAATTCACGGTAAGCATCGGCACCTTGAGCACGGGCACTGGCCATGTCCTTGATATCGCCCCCGGCACAGAAATGCCCGCCGGCGCCGCTGAGCACCAGAGCGCGAACACTGCGATCCTCGCGTACCGACGCCAGCACCGCACGCAATTCGCTGACCATTTGCAGGCTCATCGCATTGCGGCTGTCCGGGCGATTGAGGGTGATGTGCAGCACGCCGCCATGCAGTTCCAGCAACAGCGTCTGGCATTCTGGCAGGCTGCTCATTTCTTTTTCCCCGGCAGGATGCCCATCAGTTTGCAGATGATCCCCAGCATGATTTCGTCGGCGCCGCCGCCAATCGACACCAGCCGCACATCGCGATAAGCGCGGGCCACCGGGTTGTCCCACATGAAGCCCATGCCGCCCCAATATTGCAGGCAGCTGTCACTGACTTCGCGGCCCAGACGCCCGGCCTTAAGCTTGGCCATCGACGCCAGGCGCGTGACGTCCTGGCCTTTCACGTACTGCTCGGTGGCTTGATAGACCAGCGCGCGCAGGCATTCGATTTCGGTTTGCAGTTCGGCGAGGCGGAAGTGGATCACCTGGTTGTCGATCAGCGCATTGCCGAAAGTTTTGCGCTCCTTGCAGTACTCGATGGTGCTGTCGACGCAATATTCCAGGCCCTTGATCATGTTCGCCGCACCGAACAGACGTTCTTCCTGAAACTGCAGCATCTGCATCATGAACCCGGCGCCTTCATGGCCGATGCGGTTGCGCTGCGGCACGCGCACATCGTCGAAAAACACCTGCGCAGTTTCCGAGCTGCGCATGCCGAGCTTGTCGAGGTGCGAACTGAGACTGATGCCCGGGGTGGTCATCGGCACCATGATCAGCGACTTGTTGATGTGCGGTTTATCGTCGGAAGTATTCGCCAGCAGGCAGATGAAATCAGCACTCGGCGAGTTGGTGATCCACATCTTGCTGCCATTGATCACGTAGTCGTCGCCGTCCTTGCGCGCGGTGGTTTTCAGCCCGGCAACGTCGGAGCCAGCGCCGACCTCGGAAACGCCGATGCAGCCAACCTGCTCGCCGGTGATTGCCGGCCGCAGAAACTCTTCGCGCAATTCATCGGAGCCGAAACGGGCGAGGGCCGGGGTACACATGTCGGTCTGCACGCCGATCGACATCGGAATGCCGCCGCAATGAATGGTGCCGAACTCTTCAGCAGCGACAATCGAATAGCTGTAATCGAGACCCATGCCGCCGAATTTTTCCGGTTTGGAAATACCGAGCAAACCGAGGTCGCCGGCCTTGCGGAAAATCTCGTGGATGGGAAAGCGCCCGGCCTTTTCCCATTCATCGACGTGCGGATTGATCTCGTGCTCGACGAACTGGCGGACGGTACGGCGCAGGGCTTCGTGTTCCGGGGTGAAGATCATTTTTTATTGTTCTCCGTAAGATCCGTGGCGGTCAGAACCGGCTGACGCCGAAGCTGTTGGGTTGCAACGTGCGAATGTCGGCTTCGTGGCAGATGTCGAGCAAATAGCCGAGCAGCGTGCGCGTGTCGCGTGGATCGATCAGCCCGTCATCCCACAGGTTGGCGCTGCCGTAGAGCGCGGTGGATTGGCTGTCGAGTTTCTGCGCGGTGACCTGTTCGAGCATATCGAGCATTTTCGGATCCGGCGTCAAACCGTCCTTGAGCTGTTTGGCTTCGGTAACGATGCGCAGAACTTTACCGGCCTGCGCGCCGCCCATTACAGCGGTGCGGCTGTTCGGCCAGGCAAAGATAAAGCGCGGATCGAGACCGCGTCCGCACATCGCATAGTTACCGGCACCGTAGGAGCCGCCGACGACGATGGTCAGTTTAGGCACCCGCGCGTTGGCCACCGCTTGAATCAGTTTCGAGCCGTGTTTGATCACGCCTTGCTGTTCCGATTCGGTGCCGACCATGAAGCCGGTGGTGTTATGAAAAAACAGCAACGGCGTCTGGCTCTGATCGCACAACTGAATGAACTGCGCCGCTTTGCTCGCACCGTTCGGCGTGATCGGACCGTTGTTGCCGATGAAACCGCAGGCGCGCCCCTGAATCTTCAATTGCCCGCAAAGGGTTTGCTGATCGAACTCGCCCTTGAATTCGAGAAAGCAGGATTCGTCGGCGATACGCGCGATGATTTCGCGCACGTCGTAAGGTTTTTTCGCATCGTCCGGGATTAGCCCGAGGAGTTCGTCGATCGGGTAGAGCGGCTCTTTGTATTGCGGCTCCGGCAGCCATGGCAGTTGTTCATTCCACGGCAGCATTCGCAGAATTTCACGCACCTGACGCACGCCGTCGGCATCGTTTTCCGCCAGGTATTCAGCCGTGCCGGCGACTTGCGCGTGCATCTCGGCGCCGCCGAGTTCTTCATCGGTGGCGACTTCCCCCGTGGCCGCTTTGAGCAACGGCGGGCCGGCCAAAAACAGCTTGGCCTTGCCGCGCACCACCACCACGTAATCCGACAGCCCCGGCTGATAAGCGCCGCCCGCCGTGGCTGAGCCGTGCACCACGGTGATCTGTGGCAAACCCATCGCCGACATCCGCGCCTGGTTGGCAAAACTGCGCGCACCTTCGACAAAAATATCCGCCGCGTAATTGAGGTTGGCACCGCCGCTTTCGGCGAGGGTAATCACCGGCAGTTTGTTTTCCTGAGCGATCTGTTGCAGGCGCAGGGATTTTTTCAAACCGCTCGGTGAGATCGTGCCGCCCTTGATCGCACTGTTGTTGGCGACCACCATTGCGCGGATGCCACAAACGTAACCGATGCCGGCGATCAGTCCGCCACCGGCCGAGCTGCCGTCCTTGTCGTCATGCAACTTGTAGCCGGCGAGACTGGCCAGTTCGAGAAACGGCGCGCCGGGATCGAGCAACAGATTCAGGCGTTCGCGCGGCAGTAACTGTCCGCGCTTGTCGAATTTGGCTTTGGCTTCGGCGGCTTTGTTCAGCAGGTTTTGTTCGAGTTGCTGCACTTGCTCGATGGCCACGAGCATTGCCGCACGGTTACGGGCAAAGGCCTCGCTGTGCGGATCGAGTTGGGACTGGATCTGCGGCATGGCTTACTCCTTGTCCTTCAGCACGTCTGGAAGGTAGGCGCGATGGAAGCCATTGAACGACTCGCTATGAGTCGCTTTGTGCAACGGCCAGGCACGGCTGCCGAGGCTGGCCGCGCCATCAATTTTCAATGTGCTGCCGCTAATAAATGCCGCCGCCGGACTGAGCAAAAATACAATCGCCGCGCTGACTTCCGATTCGGTGCCGATGCGCTTGAGCGGCACATGCTCGCGCAGGGTCGGAATCACCGCTTTGAACGCGCCTTCGTAAGTGTCCATGCCGCTGGAGGCGATCCAGCCCGGCGCCACCGCATTGACCCGCACCCCGGCATAACCCCATTCAAACGCGGCGGTTTTGGTGAAGTTGTCCATGCCCGAACGCGCCGCGCCCGAGTGGCCCATGCCGGGCATGCCGCCCCACATGTCGGCGAGCATGTTGACGATGCTGCCGCCGTGTTTGCTCATCGACTGATTGAACACTTCCCGCGCCATCAGAAAACCGCCAACCAGATTGGTACGCAGCACGGTTTCGAAACCTTTCTGATTGATCGAAGCCAGCGGCGACGGGTATTGGCCGCCAGCGTTGTTGACCAGACCACGAATCGGCCCGTGCTCGGCGATCAGTTCCTTGACCAGTTGTTTTACCGCTTCTTCATCACGAATATCGCAGGCCTGCCAATGCGCGCGGCCGCCGTCCTCGGCAATTTCGGCGGCGACTTTTTGCAGTTTTTCCGGTTTGCGCCCGACCAGCAGCACGTTGGCGCCGAGCGCTGCCAGTTCATGCGCGGTGCAACGGCCGATGCCGCTGCCGCCACCGGTGACGATGATGGTCTGGCCGCTGAACAGTTCGGCATTGAAAATCGACGCGTAAGCCATGCACACCATCCTCTAGTCGAGCTGTTCGGCGATGCTCTGCGGCACCGGGATCTGGATTTCCAATAATTGCTGGGCGAAGGCCTTGCCTTGCGGGTCGATGCGCAGACTGGCCACGCCGCCACCGCCGAGGGCGTTTTCCAAAAGAAAGTTGAGGCTGTGGGTGCCGGGCAGATACCAGCGTTCGACGCGGCCGTGGATTGGGTCGAGCACGTGGCTCATCCAGTCGACGATCACTGCCGGGGTCAACGCTTCGGCGATCCACGGCAGGTATTCGGGTTTGCGCGGCAGCACGCCGATGTTGCTGTGGTTGCCCTTGTCACCGGAGCGCGCCACGGCCAGTTTCACCAGTGCCACGCTGGCATCGGCGCGGCCCTGTGGTTTCGGCGGTTGCTGGGCAATGGGCAAGTCTTCGCTGTCGAGCGCGACCAATGAGGGCAGGGCGCAAGGATGGCGTTCACCGGCCAGATCGATCTGCAAGGTGCAGGCGTTTTTATCGATCAGGAATGAGAACAAACGGATCAGCGGGTACACGGTTGGCCGTCCGCCAACGATACCGGTCAGCCCGGGCGCCATGCCGGTCGCGGCCTGGGCGATTTCTCGGGAGAACAGAATCAGCGCCTGTTTGCTCGGGTGCCGCACGGCGAGTTTGATCACCACTTCGCGGCTGTCGCGACGTTGCCCGTGCGCGCCGTAAGTGGCTTCGCTGCCGAGCAGTTCGATGTGGGTTTCGCTATAGGGCGCCCAGCCGCGCTGGCTGAACATTTCCGCGGTCTTGTCGATGATTGCCTGACTGACGCGCTGCGCTTTTTCAACGGCATCGATACCGGCGATCAGGCAACTGGCGGTGCAGCGAAAGCCGTCCGGCCAGGTGGCGCTGACCTTGTATTTATCCGTCGGCGGCAGGCCTTTGGCGCCGTGAACGTGTACCGCGTTTTTGCCTTGCTGCTGAAGTTTGACCTCGGTGAAGTCGCAGACCACGTCGGGCAACAGATACGCCTGCGGATCACCGATTTCATAAAGCATTTGCTCGCCGACGGTCAGCGGTGTAACCAGTCCGCCGGAGCCTTCCGGTTTGCTGACGATAAATTGGCTGTCGGCGCTGACTTCGACGATTGGAAAACCGATGTGCTCGTAATCCGGCACGTCGCGCCAGTCGGTGAAATTACCGCCGGTGCATTGCGCGCCACATTCGATGATGTGCCCGGCCAGTGCGGCTTGGGCGAGTTTGTCGTAGTCGTGCCACGACCAGCCGAATTCGTGCACCAGCGCGGCGCTGACCACGGCGCTGTCGACCACGCGGCCGGTGATGACGATATCGGCGCCCAGTCGCAACGCTTCGACAATGCCCGGCGCACCGAGGTAGGCATTGGTCGAGACGCACATTGGCGGCAACGGGGCGCCGCTGAACATTTCAGTGATGCCGCTGAGTTGTTTGAATTGTGGTTGCAGGTCATCGCCGAGCAACACGGCGATTTTCAGTGGGATGCCGGCCTTGTCGCAGGCCGCTTGCAGGGCAGCGGCGCAGGCTTGCGGGTTGACCCCGCCAGCGTTGCTGATGACGCGGATATTCTGCTCGGCCAGTTGTGGCAGCAGCGGCGTGAGGACTTCGATGAAGTCGCTGGCGAACCCGGCCTGCGGGTCTTTCATGCGCGCGCCGGCCATGATCGACATGGTGATTTCGGCCAGATAGTCGAAGACCAGATAATCCAGTTTGCCGCCGTCGACTAACTGCGCGGCGGCGGTCGAGGTGTCTCCCCAGAATGCACTGGCGCATCCGATGCGAACGGTGGTGGGCATTTTTATCTCCGACTCAGCAACCTGCGACAGAAGTGTCTGGAGGCTACCAAGCAAGCGCTTGGTTTGTAAACAGCGAAACACTATCTTCTGCCCAAGCGCTTGCTTGGTTGCCGTTGGCGGCTTAAATTGCGCGCAACCCTGCGGTTTCAGGGGGCAACAGACTGATCGACTGTAGGAGAGAACGGGTGGACGAGCAAAAAGCCCTGAGGGTCATGCGCGAATTGGTCGACGACGGCCAGTTGACCGACCCGGACAGCGCGCGCGGCAAACTGCTGCAAGTGGCGGCTCACCTGTTCCGTAATAAAGGCTACGAACGCACCACGGTGCGCGATCTGGCCGGTGCGGTGGGGATTCAGTCGGGAAGCATTTTTCATCACTTTAAAAGCAAGGACGAAATTCTCCGGGCGGTGATGGAAGAAACCATCCGTTACAACACCGCACTGATGCGCGCCGCGCTCGCCGACGCGAACAATGTGCGTGAGCGGGTGCTGGCGCTGATCCGCTGCGAATTGCAGTCGATCATGGGCGGCAGCGGCGAAGCGATGGCGGTGCTGGTGTATGAATGGCGTTCGTTGTCCGAAGACGGCCAGGCCAAAGTGCTGGCGTTGCGCGATGTCTACGAAGACCTCTGGCTAGAGGTGCTCGGCGAAGCCAAAGAGGCCGGGTTTATTCGCGGCGACGTGTTTGTCACTCGACGTTTTCTCACCGGTGCGTTGTCCTGGACGACCACCTGGTTCCGTGCCGGCGGCAGTCTGAGCCTCGACCAACTGGCGGATGAGGCGCTGATTCTGGTGCTTGAAGAGCGCTGAGACGTTTTCTATCAGGCGGTGAAACTGGCTAACTGGGCGAAACCGCCTAGCTTGAATGCATTGATCGGTATTTTTCGGGGAGTGGGGTGTTTTGAAGTCTTCGCCAATTCGGACGGCGTCGGGCGTGATGCTCGCAGCGCTGGCGGCATTCTGGTTGTTGCCTGCGCAAGCAGCGCAACTGGTTCGGGTGGGCGCCGCGCACTTTCCGCCGTACACCATCCGCCCGGAAAACGGTGCCGACACCGGTCTGCTGCCACAATTGGTCGAATCGCTGAACCGCCTGCAAAAAGACTATCAATTCGTCCTCGTGCCGACTTCGATCCCGCGACGTTTCGGTGATTTCAAACAAGGCCGGATCGACATGGCGATCTTCGAGAACCCTGATTGGGGCTGGAAGGAAATCCCTCACACTGACGTCGACATGGGCCTTGAAGACGCCGAGATTTTCGTCGCGCAACGTGAAGACGGTCGCCAGCAGAACTATTTCGCTGACCTTAAAGGCAAGCGTCTGGCGTTGTTCAGCGGCTATCACTATGAGTTCGCCAACTTCAACGCCGACCCGAAATTCCTCGCGCAGAATTTCAATGCAACGTTGACCTATTCCCACGACAGCAACCTGCTGATGGTGCTGCGCGGGCGCGCCGACATTGCTCTGGTGACGCGCTCCTATCTGAGCGATTACCTGCTGCGCAACGAGAAGGTTCGCGACGAGTTGCTGGTGTCGCAGCGCACTGATCAGGTTTACCACCACTATGCGATTCTGCGTCCTGCCGCGCCGATCACCGGCGAGGCGTTCGGCAAGCTGCTGCAAGGCCTGCGCGACAACGGCGAGATGCTGAAAATCTTCGATCCGTACAAGATTGCCGTGGTGCCAGTGCCGCATCACTGAGGCACTGATTTCTCTGCCAAGCCTAAATTTCCCCTGCCGGATCACGTCCCATCGTTGAACTGTCGACGATTATCGTGAGCCCGACCCATGTCCAATCTGAATGACCTGACTGCCTTGTCTTTGCCTTCGGGCAGCCAACTGGTAGCCGATGCCACCGAAAGCCGTCTGAGCCTGAGCCTGGACGGGCAACCATTGATTCGCCTGCGCCTCGATCGCGAGGCCAAAGGGCCGATCCAGATCGATGAGCGTTTCGCCTTGCCGCCGGGGCAAGCGCTGTGGGCAGCCTGTTATTGGTTGTTCGCCCGCGACCCTGAGTGCCGGCAATTGACCTGGCAACTCGATCAACCGCCGACCGAAGCCTTGCTCAGCGGTTTGCTGGTGAGCACCGAGGTGGCCGGCGAATATCGCTGCGAGCGCACGCTGTTCTGGCAACTGCCGCAACCGTGGCTTGGCACGTCGCTGACCGGCAACTATCCGCAGCAAATGGTCATCAGCGCTGGCAAGCGTCACCCGTTGCGGCCGGTGAAACCGCGCGGTGAAGTTTATCGGCGTTTCGATGCGCGGCTGGGCGCGTGGATTTCCCTGCGCACGGTGGAAATCGAAGAGGATCTGCCGCGCTTCAACCGTTGGCAGAACAGCCCGCGTGTCGCCAGTTTCTGGCAGGAAGAAGGCAGCATCGAAAAGCACCGCGAATACCTGAGCAAAATTGACGCCGACCCGCACACGCTGACCCTGATCGGCTGTTTCGATGATCAGCCGTTCGCCTATTTCGAAGCCTATTGGGCCAAGGAAGATCGTATCGCGCCGTTCTACGATGCCGACGATTACGACCGGGGCATTCACATGCTGGTGGGGGAGGAGGATCACCGTGGCCCGCACAAAGTCGCGAGCTGGTTATCGGCGCTGGTGCATTACCTGTTTCTGGACGATCCGCGCACCCAGCGCGTGGTCGCCGAACCGCGTGCCGATAACGCGAAGATGATTGGCCACATGCAGAACCAGTGCTTCCACTGCGAGAAGGAATTCGACTTCCCGCATAAGCGTGCGGCGCTGATGATTCTGGGGCGTGAGCGGTTTTTTGATCGGTGCAAGTTGGCTTGAGGTGATCTGAAAGCAAAAGATCGCAGCCTTCGGCAGCTCCTACATTTGGAATGCGTTCCCCTGTAGGAGCTGCCGAAGGCTGCGATCTTTTTCTATCTGTCGACCCGGTCTCAGCGACGCCCCGCAATCACCACATCCCGACGACTGCTCGACACCTTGCGGCAGTGCACCAGCGCATCGCGAATCATGAAGTTGACCAGGGTCGGCGAAACACCGAGTTCCTTGGCGATGTCCTTTTGCGGCACGCCGTGCAAACGGTACATCTCGAACGCGTAGCGAGTGCGGCTGGGCAGCTCGGTCAGTGCGTCGGCGATGTGCTCCAAGGTGGAGAAGTTGATGTGCGAGGTTTCCGGCGAAGCACCTTGAATGACCACGTTCAGCCCTTCCTCTTCAGGGCCTGAGTATTTCTGCTCCAGCGCCTGTTTGCGGTAGTGATCGATGGCCAGGTTGCGCACGATCTGGAACAGATAACTCAGTTGCGCCTTGATCGACGACGTGATCGGTGGCGCCGATTGCAGTCGGAAAAACGCATCCTGCACCACGTCTTCGGCACGTGACCGGCAGCCGGTAATGCGGGCTGCAATCTTGACCAGAATCAGTCGATTGTCGACGAATGCCTGAAGTAGCGGTGAATCGCACCTGCTTGTGGATACTGGTTCCGTCATGGAAATCACCTTGCTGCCAAATAGGTTAGTGGGACGCCTTGGGGGGACGGGGCCGTCCTACACATCGAGCGACAAATTATGTTGAATGATAATGATTGTCAATTGAGAAAGAGAACTAATGATACAAATTGGTGCGTTGTGAGAACTGCGACACGCCGCCGCATGCCAGCCCCGTTGGCGATCCAGCCTGCCGACTAATTATTTCAAGACGTCATCCGTTCTCATTGGTGAATGGTTCCGGGTACCGAACCCCGACCAGACAGCATTCCGCAGCCTTGCGCGGTCGGCACAGACCGCGCCCTGCATGCCCTTGAGGGCGTGACGCAGCAACCCGATTCCACTCAGCAAGCCGACTTCAGGCAGGAAACCTCATGACCGACGCGTTCGACATCCCCAGCACTCTGGTCCAAGCCCTCCAGCGCCGCGCGGCCCTGACGCCGGATCAACTGGCCTTGCGTTTTCTTGCCGAAAACGAAGAACAGGCTGTGGTGCTCAGCTATCGCGAACTCGATCAACGCGCGCGCACGATTGCTGCCGCATTGCAGGCTGAGGCGGGATTTGGTGATCGCGCGGTGTTGTTGTTCCCCAGCGGCCCGGATTACGTCGCGGCGTTTTTTGGTTGCCTGTACGCGGGCGTGATCGCAGTGCCGGCGTATCCGCCGGAATCGGCGCGCCGTCACCATCAGGAACGTTTGCTGTCGATCATCGCCGACGCCGAACCGCGTCTGCTGCTGACCAGCGCCGACCTGCGCGACGCCTTGCAGCAGATCGAAGGCGCGCCGCCGCTGTTGTGCGTCGACACACTCGACAATGCGCTGGCCGAAAATTGGCTTGAACCGAACCTGCCGCCAGAGCACATCGCCTTCCTGCAATACACCTCCGGCTCGACCGCGTTACCCAAAGGCGTGCAGGTCAGCCACGGTAATCTGGTCGCCAACGAACTGTTGATCCGCCACGGTTTCGGCATCGATGTGAACCCGGATGATGTGATCGTCAGTTGGCTGCCGCTGTATCACGACATGGGGTTGATCGGCGGTCTGCTGCAACCGATCTTTAGCGGCGTGCCGTGCATTCTGATGTCGCCGGCGTACTTCCTCGGTCGGCCCCTTCGCTGGCTCGAAGCGATCAGCCAATACGGCGGCACCATCAGCGGCGGGCCGGATTTTGCCTATCGCTTGTGCAGCGAACGGGCCAGCGAATCGGCGCTGGAGCGTCTCGACCTGAGCCGCTGGCGCGTGGCCTATTCCGGTTCCGAACCGATCCGCCTCGACACCCTGGAACGCTTCGCCGACAAGTTCGCCGCGAGCGGTTTCAGCGATAACAGTTTCATGGCCTCGTACGGTCTGGCCGAGGCCACGCTGTTCGTCGCCGGCACCCCACGCGGCACCGGCATTCCTGCACTGCGCGTGGACGATCAAGCGCTGGCGCAAAATCGTGCCGAGCCGGGGGATGGTTCCCCGATCATGAGTTGCGGTATCAGCCAGCCTGAGCACGCGGTGCTGATCGTTGAGCCCAATACGCTCGTAGAACTCGCCGACAATGCCGTCGGCGAAGTCTGGGCGACCGGCCCGAGCATTGCCCTCGGTTACTGGCGCAACCCCGAAGCCAGCGCCAAAACCTTCGTGCAGCACGCTGGCCGCACCTGGCTGCGCACTGGCGACTTGGGTTTTATCCGCAACGGTGAACTGTTCATCACCGGTCGCCTGAAAGACATGCTCATCGTGCGCGGCCACAACCTCTATCCGCAGGACATCGAGCAAACCGTTGAGCGCGAAGTTGAAGTGGTGCGCAAGGGCCGCGTCGCTGCATTCGCGGTCAATCAGAATGGCGAAGAGGGTATTGGCATCGCTGCAGAAATCAGCCGCAGCGTGCAGAAAATCCTGCCGCCGGAAGCGTTGATCAAAGCCATCCGCCAAGCCGTGGCCGAGGCGTATCAAGAAGCGCCGAGCGTGGTCGTGTTACTCAATCCCGGCGCACTGCCGAAAACCTCCAGCGGCAAATTGCAGCGCTCGGCGTGCCGCAATCGTCTGGCCGATGGCAGCCTCGACAGCTACGCGGTGTTCCCGTCGAGCGCCACTGAAACTCAAGAATCGATAGCCAGCGCCTCCGAACTTGAAACGCTGATCGGCAAAATCTGGGCTGAGCAACTCAACGTCAAACAGGTCAACGCCGACGATCACTTCTTCCTGCTCGGCGGCAACTCGATCGCTGCCACGCAAGTGATCGCCCGTGTTCGCGAAGTACTCAGTCTGGAGCTGAGCCTTCGCCTGCTGTTCGAAGCGCCGACCCTCTCCGCGTTTGCCGCCGTAGTCGCCCAGCAACAACAGGACGGTGGCAGCGCGCAAGGTGAAATCACCGCGCTGTCACGTTCCGAGCCGATGCCGCAATCGCTGGCGCAAAACCGCTTGTGGATCACCTGGCAACTCGACCCGCACAGCAGCGCCTACAACATTCCCGGCGGCCTGCGCTTGCGTGGCGAACTCGATGAAGACGCACTGCGCGCCAGCTTCCAGCAATTGATCGAGCGCCACGAATCCCTGCGCACGCGTTTCTTCGAACGTGACGGCGTTGCTCTGCAACAAGTCGATGCCGCTGCCGATTTCAACCTGCAATTGATCGACATCAGCGACCTGCCAGCCGATGAACGCGAAGCCCGCGCGCAGCAGATCCGCGACGACGAAGCCCGCACTCAGTTCGATCTGGAGAAAGGCCCGCTGCTGTGGGTGACGTTGATCCGTCTCGACGATGAAGATCACCAATTGCTGGTGACGATGCACCACATCATCGCTGACGGTTGGTCGCTGAACGTGTTGATCGACGAGTTCTCGCGCCTGTACGCCGCTGCCTCGCAAGGCGCCACGGCCAACCTCGCGCCGCTGCCAACCCAATACGCTGACTACGGCAGTTGGCAGCGCCAATGGCTGGCGCAAGGCGAGGGCGAGCGGCAACTGGCTTACTGGAAAGCGCAGTTGGGCGACGAGCATCCAGTGCTGGAGCTGACCACCGATCATCCGCGCTCGGCGCAACACAAACACAGCGCTGCACGTCACACCGTGCGTCTGGACGTCAGCCTCAGCGAGGCGATTCGCAACACAGCGCAAGCGCATCAATCGACACCGTTTATGCTGTTGCTCTCGGCATTGCAGAGTTTGCTGCATCGCTACAGCGGTCAGCGTGATCTTCGCATCGGCGTACCCAACGCCAACCGTCCGCGCCTGGAAACTCAAGGCCTGATCGGCTTCTTCATCAACACCCAAGTGCTGCGTGCAGAACTTGATTCGCGCCTGCCATTCGTTGAGCTGCTGGCGCAAACCCGCCAGGCCACACTCGGCGTACAGGCGAATCAGGATCTGCCGTTCGAACAACTGCTCGAAGCTTTCCCGCAGGCCCGCGAACAAGGTCTGTTCCAGATCATGTTCAACCACCAGCAGCGCGACCTCAGTGCGCTCAAACGCCTGCCGGGTTTGCTCGCCGAAGAGTTGCCGTGGCACAGCCGCGAAGCCAAGTTCGACCTGCAATTGCACAGCGAAGAAGACCGTAATGGTCGCCTGACGTTGTCCTTCGACTACGCCGACGAACTGTTCGACGCCGCGACCATCGCGCGACTGGCCGAGCATTTCAGCAACCTGCTGCGCGACGTCTGCGAGCGTCCAGAACAAGCCATCGGCGACCTGCAACTGCTCACCGTCGGCGAGCACGATCAGCAGAAAAACTGGAGCGTCGCGCCGTGCGTTCCGGCACAACAATGGCTGCCCGAACTGCTCGCCGAACAAGCGCGGCAAATCCCGCAACGCACCGCGCTGGTGTGGGAGGGCGGTAGCCTCGATTTTGCCGAACTGCACACGCAAGCCAACCGCCTCGCGCACTATCTGCGCGACAAAGGTGTCGGCCCGGACGTTTGCGTGGCCATCGCCGCCGAGCGTTCGCCGCAACTGTTGATCGGCCTGTTGGCGATCATCAAGGCCGGCGGCGCTTACGTGCCGCTGGATCCGGATTACCCAGCTGATCGCCTGGCTTACATGCTCAGCGACAGCGGCGTCGAATTGCTCCTGACTCAAACCGAATTACTCGGCCGGTTACCGGCCAGCGACGGCGTCAGCGTGATCGCCATGGACGCCCTGCACCTGGAAAACTGGCCGAGCCAGGCACCGGGTCTGCACTTGCACGGCGACAACCTCGCCTACGTGATTTACACCTCGGGCTCCACCGGCCAGCCGAAAGGCGTCGGCAATACGCATGCGGCACTGGCCGAACGTCTGCAATGGATGCAGAGCGCTTACGCGTTGAATGAAACCGATGTGCTGATGCAAAAGGCGCCGATCAGTTTCGACGTCTCGGTGTGGGAATGCTTCTGGCCGTTGATCACTGGCGCGCGCCTGCTGATTGCCGGCCCTGGCGAACACCGCGATCCGCATCGCATCGCGCAATTGGTGCAAGAACACGGCGTGACCACGCTGCACTTTGTACCGCCGCTGCTTTCGCTGTTCATCGACGAACCGCTGAGCGCCGAATGCACCAGCCTGCGCCGCGTTTTTTCCGGTGGTGAAGCGCTGCCCGCTGAACTGCGCAATCGCGTGTTGGCGCAACTGCCGGCGGTGCAATTGCACAACCGTTACGGCCCGACTGAAACTGCGATCAACGTCACGCACTGGCATTGCACCACCGCCGATGGCGAGCGTTCGCCGATTGGCCGACCGCTGGGCAACGTGATTTGCCGCGTGCTCGACGCTGATCTCAATCCCGTACCGGCCGGTGTGCCGGGTGAGTTGTGCATCAGCGGCATTGGTCTGGCTCGCGGTTACCTCGGTCGTCCATCGTTGACCGCTGAACGCTTTGTGGTTGATCCATTGGGCGAGCAGGGCGCCCGTTTGTACCGCACCGGCGACCGCGCGCGCTGGACGTCTGACGGCGTGATCGAATACCTCGGCCGTCTCGATCAGCAGGTCAAACTGCGTGGCTTCCGTGTCGAACCGGAAGAAATCGAAGCGCGGTTACTCGCCCAGGACGGCGTCGCCCAAGCCGTGGTGCTGGTGCGCGAAACCGCTGCCGGCGCGCAACTGATCGGCTACTTCACCGCGACCGATGCCAGTGAACATCACGACGAACAAATCGCTCGTCTGAAAACCGCACTCGCCGCCGAACTGCCGGAATACATGGTGCCGGCGCAACTGATGCGCCTCGACGCAATGCCGCTCAGCCCTAGCGGCAAACTCGACCGCCGCGCCTTGCCCGAGCCGCAATGGCAAGTGCGTGAACACGTCGAACCGGTGACCGAGCTGGAACAGCAAATCGCCGCGATCTGGCGCGAAGTCCTTGGCCTCAGCCAGGTCGGTCTGCGCGACGACTTCTTTGCCCTCGGCGGCCACTCGCTGCTGGCCACGCAAATCATCTCGCGCACCCGTCAGGCCTGTGACGTCGAGCTGCCGCTGCGCGCGTTGTTCGAGCACAGCGAACTCGGTGATTTCGCTGAACAGATTCGCTTGATTCAGGTCAGTGGCCGCACCAACAAGCAGCCGCCAATCGCCAAGGTCGACCGCAGCAAACCGGTGCCGCTGTCGTACTCGCAACAGCGCATGTGGTTCCTCTGGCAGATGGAACCGGACAGCCCGGCGTACAACGTCGGTGGCATGGCGCGCCTGCGTGGCGTGTTGCACGTCGAGCGTTTCGAGGCTGCGTTGCAAGCGCTGATCCTGCGCCACGAAACCCTGCGCACGACGTTCCCGAGCGTCGATGGCATCGCCCGTCAACAGGTGCATGCCGAGACCGGCGTGCGCATGGGCTGGAAGGATTTCTCGAAAATTGCCGCCGATCAGCGCGAGCAACAGGTTCAGCAATTCGCCGATGAAGAAGCGCATCTGCCGTTCGATCTGGAAACTGGCCCGCTGCTGCGCGCCTGTCTGGTGAAGACCGCCGAGCACGAGCACTACTTCGTGCTGACCCTGCACCACATCGTCACCGAAGGCTGGGCGATGGACATCTTCGCCCGCGAACTCAGCGCACTGTACGAAGCGTTTGTCGACGACCGCGATTCGCCGCTGGAGCCGCTGCCGGTGCAGTACCTCGACTACAGCGTCTGGCAGCGCAACTGGCTGGAATCCGGCGAGCGTCAACGCCAACTCGATTACTGGACGGCGCAACTCGGTCGCGAACATCCGCTGCTGGAATTGCCCGGCGACCGCCCGCGCCCGCCGGTGCAAAGCCACCAGGGCGAGCTGTTCCGTTTTGACCTCAGCGACGACCTCGCGACGCGGGTTCGTGCGTTCAACGCGCAAAACGGTCTGACCCTGTTCATGACCATGACCGCCGCGCTCGCCACGCTGCTTTACCGCTACAGCGGGCAGACCGATCTGCGCATCGGCGCGCCAGTGGCCAACCGCATCCGTCCGGAAAGTGAGGGGCTGATCGGTGCGTTTCTCAACACTCAAGTGCTGCGCTGCCAGCTCGACGGCATGATGTCGGTCGGCGAATTGTTCGAGCAGGTTCGCCACACCGTGATCGAAGGCCAGTCGCACCAGGATCTGCCGTTCGATCATCTGGTCGAAGCCTTGCAGCCGCCGCGCAGTGCCGCGTACAACCCGCTGTTCCAGGTGATGTGCAACGTGCAGCGCTGGGAATTTCAGCAGAGCCGCATGCTCGCTGGCATGACCGTCGAATATCTGGCCAACGATGCGCGGGCGACCAAGTTCGACCTCAACCTGGAAGTCACCGACCTCGACCATCGTCTCGGTTGCTGCCTGACGTACAGCACCGATTTGTTCGACGAACCGACCATCGCGCGCATGGCCAAACATTGGCGCAATTTGCTCGAAGCGCTGATCGCCGATCCGCAACAGCGCCTCAGTGAATTGCCGCTGCTTGACGCGCCCGAGCAACAGCAACTGCTCGACAGCCTCGGCATCGAGCCGGGCGAGCATCGTCTCGACCAGTGTATTCATCACCTCTTCGCCGAACAGGCACTGGCGCGCAAGGACGCAGCGGCCCTGACTTTCGCCGGGCAGACTTTGAGCTACGCCGAACTCGACGCGCGCGCCAATCGTCTGGCCTGGGCCCTGCGCGAGCGTGGCGTCGGCCCGCAAGTGCGCGTCGGTCTGGCACTGGAGCGTTCGCTGGAAATGGTCATTGGCCTGCTAGCGATTCTCAAGGCGGGCGGTGCGTATGTGCCGCTGGATCCGGAATACCCGCTCGACCGTCTGCATTACATGATTGAAGACAGCCGCATTGGGCTGCTGCTCAGTGATCGCGCGATGTTTAACGCGCTCGGCGAGCTACCGTCGAGCGTGGCGCGTTGGAGCCTGGAAGACGACAGCGCGGCGCTCGCCGATTACCCGGCCAGTGAACTGCCGTTTATCAGCCTGCCGCAGCATCAGGCCTACCTGATTTACACCTCGGGTTCGACCGGTAAGCCGAAAGGCGTGGTGGTTTCCCACGGCGAAATCGCCATGCACTGTCAGGCCGTGATCGAGCGGTTTGGCATGCGCCCGGACGACTGCGAACTGCACTTCTATTCGATCAACTTCGATGCGGCGACTGAGCGTTTGTTGGTGCCGCTGCTCAGCGGCGCGCAAGTGGTGTTGCGTGCGCAAGGTCAGTGGGACGCGGAAGAAATCTGCGGTTTGATCCGCACGCATAAAATCAACGTGCTCGGTTTCACCCCGAGCTACGGCAGCCAGTTGGCGCAGTTCCTTTCGACGCAAAACGAGATCCTGCCGGTGCGGATGATCATCACCGGCGGTGAAGCGCTGACCGGCGAACATCTGCAACGCATCCGTGCGGCGTTCAAACCGGCGATGTTTTTCAACGCCTACGGCCCGACGGAAACCGTGGTCATGCCACTGGCCAGTCTGGCGCCGGAGGTGCTGGAAGAGGGTGCGGGCAGTGTGCCGATCGGCAGCGTGATTGGCGCGCGTGTTGCGTACATTCTTGACGCCGATCTGGCGCTGGTGCCACAGGGCGCGACCGGTGAATTGTTCGTCGGCGGCGCGGGTCTGGCGCAGGCGTATCACGATCGTCCGGGCATCACTGCTGAGCGTTTTGTCGCGGATCCGTTTGCCGCTGACGGCGGACGCATGTACCGCACCGGCGACCTGGTGCGCCAGCGTGGCGATGGCTTGGTTGAATACCTTGGGCGGATCGACCATCAGGTAAAAATTCGTGGTTTCCGCATCGAGCTGGGCGAAATCGAAAACAGTCTGCTTGATCACGCTTCGATCCGCGAAGCCGTGGTGCTCGCCCTTGATGCGCCAAGCGGCAAACAACTGGTGGGCTATCTGGTGACTGAAGTCGCCGAGCTAAGCGAAGCCAGACAGGCTGAACTGCGCGAAGCCCTCAAGTCGCACCTCAAGACACAACTGCCGGATTACATGGTGCCGACGCACCTGATTCTGCTGGCGAGCATGCCGCTGACCGCCAACGGCAAACTCGATCGTCGTGCTTTGCCGGCGCCGGATCCGGAGCTCAATCGCCAGGATTACGTGGCGCCGAGCAACGAATTGGAACAGACCCTGGCGCAGATCTGGTGCGCAGTGCTCAACGTCGAACAGGTCGGCCTCAACGACAATTTCTTCGAACTCGGTGGCGACTCGATTCTGTCGATTCAAGTGGTCAGCCGCGCGCGTCAGCAAGGCATTCATTTCAGCCCGCGTGATCTGTTCCAGCATCAAACCGTGCGAACCCTCGCCGCCGTGGCCAGTCGCAGCGAACAAGTGACAGCGGAGCAAGGCCTGGTGGCCGGTGAATCGCGTCTGACGCCGATTCAGCATTGGTTCTTCGACACGGAAATTCCGGAGCGTCAGCACTGGAATCAGGCGCTGTTGCTGGAGCCAACCGTGGCGCTGCAACCGCATCATCTGGAGCAAGCGCTGCTGGCGATGATCGAGCAGCATGATGCCCTGCGTCTGCGCTTCACCGAGTCCAACGGCCAGTGGCAAGCGACGCACCAACCGGTGCGGGATGCGGCGGTGTTGTGGCAAGTGCGCGTGGCGTCGATGGACAAGTGCGAAGCGCTGTTCGCCGATGCCCAGCGCAGTCTTGATCTGGAGAACGGCCCGCTGGTTCGCGCCTTGCTGGTAGACGGCCCTGAGGCTCAGCAACGCCTGTTTATCGCCATCCATCACTTGGTGGTCGATGGCGTGTCGTGGCGCGTGTTGCTCGACGATTTGCAAACCGTGTACCGCCAACTCGACGCCGAGCATGCGGTGAAACTGCCAGCAAAAACCAGTGCCTTCAAAGACTGGACCGCCCGTTTGCAGGCCTACGCCGGCAGCGAATCCCTGCGCGAAGAACTCAACTGGTGGCAAACCCAGTTGGCCGGTCAGAACGCCGATCTGCCTTGCGAAAACCCGCAGGGCGGCCAGCAGAATCGTCATGCACAAACCGTCAGCGTGCGCCTCGATGCCGAGCACACCAAACAGCTGCTGCAACAGGCGCCTAGCGCTTATCGCACGCAGGTCAACGATCTGCTGCTGACGGCACTGGCCCGCGTGCTGTGCCGCTGGAGCGGTCAGCCATCGGCGCTGATTCAACTGGAAGGCCACGGTCGCGAAACCCTGTTCGACGAGATCGACCTGACTCGCACCGTCGGCTGGTTTACCAGTGCTTACCCGCTGCGCCTGACGCCGCACAACATCGAAGAGGCCGCAGGGCAGGGCGCTTCGATCAAGGCAATCAAAGAGCAACTGCGCGCGATACCGCACAAAGGTCTGGGCTATGGCGTGCTGCGCTATCTGGCCGATGATTTCACTCAGCGCAGCATGGAGGCGCTGCCGCATGCACCGGTCACCTTCAACTACCTCGGCCAGTTCGACCAGAGCTTCGCCAGCGATGCACTGTTCCGTCCGCTGGATGAGCCGGTTGGCGCTGCCCACGATCCGCAGGCGCCATTGCCGAATGAATTGAGCGTCGACAGTCAGGTGTATGGCGGTGAATTGCTCTTGCGCTGGACGTTCAGCGCCGAGCGTTACGACGCGCAAACCATCCACGATCTGGCCGATGCCTATCTCGGTGAGCTGCAAAGCCTGATCGGTCATTGCCTGCAAGACGAAGCCGGGGGCCTGACGCCGTCGGACTTCCCGCTGGCCAAACTGACTCAGGCGCAACTCGATGCCTTGCCGGTGCCGGCCGCGCACATCGAAGACGTCTATCCGTTGACGCCGATGCAGGAAGGCATGTTGCTGCACACCTTGCTCGAACCGGGCACCGGTCTTTACTACATGCAGGATCGCTACCGCATCAACAGCGAACTCGACGCTGAGCGTTTTGCCCAGGCGTGGCAAGCGGTGATCGCCCGTCACGAAGCGTTGCGCGCCTCGTTCTGCTGGAACGTTGGCGAAGACATGCTGCAAGTGATTCACACGCCGGGTCGCACGCCAATCGAATATCTGGACTGGAGCGCCATCGCCGACACCGAGCAGGAAGCAAAGCTGCAAGCGCTGCTGAAAAGCGAGCGCGAGGCCGGTTTCGATTTGCTCAATCAGGCACCGTTCCACCTGCGCCTGATCAAGGTCGGCGCGGCGCGTTACTGGTTCATGATGAGCAATCACCACATCCTTATCGATGCCTGGTGCCGCTCGTTGCTGATGAACGATTTCTTCGAGATCTACACCGCTCTGGGTGAAGGTCGCGAAGTACAACTCGCCGTGCCGCCGCGTTATCGCGATTACATCGGCTGGTTGCAACGCCAGAGCCTGGCCGAAGCGCGGCAGTGGTGGCAGCAGAATCTCCAAGGGTTCGAGCGCACCACGCCGATCCCGAGCGACCGTCCGTTCCTGCGTGAACATGCCGGTGAAAGCGGCGGCATGATCGTCGGCGACCGCTACACCCGCCTGAATGTCGAGGACGGTGCGCGTCTGCGTGAATTGGCGCAGGCGCATCAGTTGACCATCAACACCTTCGCCCAAGCGGCGTGGGCCTTGGTGCTGCGACGCCTGAGTGGTGATCGCGACGTGCTCTTCGGCGTGACCGTGGCCGGGCGGCCGGTGGACATGCCGGAGATGCAACGCACCGTCGGTCTGTTCATCAACAGCATCGCGCTGCGGGTGCAGATGCCGGCAGACGATGAACGCAGCAGCGTGCGTCAGTGGCTCAGCGCTTTGCTCGACAGCAACATGCAACTGCGCGAGTACGAATACCTGCCGCTGGTGAACATTCAGGAACAAAGCGAATTGCCGAAAGGCCAGCCGCTGTTCGACAGCCTGTTCGTCTTCGAAAATGCCCCGGTGGAAGTCTCGGTGCTGGATCGCGCGCAGAGCCTGAACGCGACCTCGGACTCCGGACGAACCCACACTAACTTCCCGTTGACGGCGGTGTGCTACCCGGGCGATGACCTTGGTCTGCACCTGTCGTATGACCAGCGTTATTTCGACAAATCGACCATCGAGCGCATGCTCGGCGAGTTCAAGCGTCTGCTGCTGGCGCTGGTCGAGGGCTTCCATGGCGACATGGCTGATCTGCCGCTGTTGGGCGCTGAGGAGCAGGATTTCCTGCTGCGTGGTTGCAACCAGAGTGCCCACGATTATCCGCTGGAGCAGAGCTATGTGGCGCTGTTCGAAACGCAGGTTGCCGCGCATCCGCAACGCATCGCCGCGACGTGCCTTGATCAGCAACAGAGCTATGCCGAGCTGAACCACAACGCCAACCGTCTCGGCCATGCACTGGTCGCGGCGGGTGTGCAGACGGATCAACCGGTGGCGTTGCTCGCCGAACGCAATCTCGACCTGCTCGGCATGATCATTGGCAGCTTCAAGGCGGGCGCGGGTTATCTGCCGCTGGATCCGGGTCTGCCGAGTCAGCGTTTGCAACGCATCATCGAGCTGAGCCGCACGCCGCTGCTGGTGTGCAGTGAGGCCTGTCGCGAACAGGCGCAGACCTTGCTGGATGAATTGAGCTGCGCCAATCGTCCACGGCTTCTGGTTTGGGAAGAAGTGCAGGCCTTGGCGTTGTCGGCGACGAATCCTGGCATTTACAGCGCCCCGGACAACCTCGCTTACGTGATCTACACCTCGGGCTCCACCGGCCTGCCGAAAGGCGTGATGGTCGAGCAGCGCGGCATGCTCAATAACCAGTTGAGCAAGGTGCCGTACTTGAATCTGAGCGAGGCCGATGTGATCGCGCAAACCGCTTCGCAGAGCTTCGATATTTCGGTCTGGCAGTTCCTTGCCGCGCCGCTGTTCGGCGCGCGAGTGGACATTGTGCCGAATACGATTGCCCACGATCCGCAAGGTCTGCTGAAGCATGTGCAAGCGCAAGGCATCACCGTGCTGGAGAGCGTGCCGTCGCTGATTCAGGGCATGCTCGCCGCGGATCGCCTGAGTCTCGATGGCTTGCGCTGGATGTTGCCGACCGGTGAGGCGATGCCGCCGGAGCTGGCGCATCAGTGGTTGCTGCGTTATCCGCAGATTGGTCTGGTCAACGCGTATGGCCCGGCGGAATGTTCCGACGACGTGGCGTTCTTCCGGGTCGACATGGCCTCGACGCGCGGCAGTTATTTGCCGATCGGCACGCCGACCGACAACAACTTGCTGTATCTGCTCGATGGCGCGCTGGAACTGGTGCCGTTGGGTGTGGTGGGTGAGTTGTGTGTGGCGGGCACGGGGGTCGGTCGCGGCTATGTCAGCGATCCGCTGCGCACGGCGCCGGTGTTTGTGCCAAACCCGTTCGGTGCGCCGGGCGAGCGTCTGTATCGCACCGGTGACCTGGCGCGGCGGCGTAGCGATGGTGTGTTGGAGTACGTTGGCCGCGTCGACCATCAGGTGAAAATTCGTGGTTACCGGATTGAGCTGGGTGAGATCGAAGCGCGTCTGCATGAACAGCCGGAAGTGCGCGATGGCGCGGTCGGTGTGCAGGAGGGCGTCAACGGCAAGCACTTGGTCGGTTATCTCGTCGCAGCAGACTCCGCGTTGAATTCGAGCGAACGCCTTGAGCGGATCAAGCAGCGTCTGCGCGCCGAACTGCCGGAATACATGGTGCCGTTGCACTGGTTATGGCTCGATCAACTGCCGCTGAATGCCAACGGCAAACTTGATCGCAAAGCCTTGCCGGCGCTGGAGATCGGTCAGTTGCAGAGTCAGGATTATCTGGCGCCGCGCAATGAACTGGAGCAGACGCTGGCGGACATTTGGGCCGAGGTGTTGAAGGTCGAGCAGGTCGGTGTGCGCGATAACTTTTTCGAGCTGGGCGGGCATTCGTTGCTGGCCACGCAGATCGCCTCGCGGGTGCAGAAGTCCTTGCAACGAGATGTGCCGCTGCGGGCGATGTTCGAGTGCAGCACGGTGGAGGAGTTGGGCGAGTACATTGACGGGCTGGCGGCGAGTGACATTACCGAGGAGAAGGTGGATCGGTTGAATGATCTGATGGCGGAGCTGGAGGGACTGTAAAGATCAAAAGATCGCAGCCTGCGGCAGCTCCTACAGAGAACATCGCGTTTCCTTGTAGGAGCTGCCGCAGGCTGCGATCTTTTTGCTTTCCGGCGTCAGCGACTTCAACACAAACCGCATCATTTCCCCGATTGACGACAATCAACCGGCAGCTCAGTCTGCCGGTTCTGTTTTTTACCGCGCAGGTGAATCGATGCCCTTCTTTACGGTTGACGGACAAGCGCTGCATTACATTGATCAAGGCACCGGCCCGGCGGTACTGCTCGCCGGCAGTTATCTGTGGGATCAGGCCATGTGGGCGCCGCAGATCGCCGCGCTATCGCCACACTATCGGGTGATCGCCCTCGATCTGTGGGGCCACGGCGAGTCAGGCCGGCTACCGGAAGGCACCACCTCCCTCGATGACATCGCCCGGCAGGCGCAGGCCTTGCTCGATCATCTACAGATTGATCAGGTCACTCTCGTCGGATTGTCGGTCGGCGGAATGTGGGGCGCACGTCTCGCGCTGGCGGCGCCGCAGCGGATCAACGGGCTGGTGCTGATGGACACCTACCTCGGCGTCGAACCGGAACCTACCCGCCAGTACTATTTCTCGCTGTTCAAGCAAATCGAAGACACCGGCGAAATCTCCGAGCAACTGCTCGACATCGTCGTACCGATCTTCTTCCGCCCGGGCATCGATCCGCAATCGCCGCTGTATCAGGCATTCCGCGCGAAACTGGCGGCGTACAGCGCAGATCGCCTGCGCGAAAGCATCGTGCCGATGGGGCGAATTACCTTTGGCCGCGAAGATTTGTTGCCGCGTCTGGGCGAATTGAACGCTGCCAGCACGCTGGTGCTGTGCGGCGATCAGGACAAACCACGGCCACCGTCAGAGGCAAAGGAAATGGCCGAGTTGATTGGCTGCCCGTGGGCGCTGGTGCCGGAGGCGGGGCATATCTCCAATCTGGAGAATGCGCAGTTTGTGACGGAGGTGTTGTTTGCCTTTTTGGCTGAGCGCCATTGAAAAGATCGCAGCCTGCGGCAGCTCCTACAGGAAACGCATTCCCCTGTAGGAGCTGCCGCAGGCTGCGATCATTTGATCTTGCTTACTTAGGCCCGAGAATCTGCGCCAATTTGTCCGGTGAAGGCGCACCTTGCTGTTGTTGCAGCTCGCCCTTGGCATCCATGTTGAAAATCGCCGGGGTGGCCTGCAAATCCAGGTCTTCCATCAACTGCATGTTCGCCGCCAGTTTGGTTTGCACGGCTGCGGGAATATCTTTCAAGGCTTTGAGCGAGCTGCCCTTGCCAGCCTTTTCGTGATCTTCCAGGGCTTTGGCCGGGTCTTTTGCGGCCAGCAGTGCAGCGGATTTGCCCGGGCTGTCTTCGCGGATGATCCCGACCATGATGTGACGCAATTGCACCTTGCCGGACTTCACCCAGGGCCGCGCCTGTTCCCAGAACATGTTGCAGTACGGGCAGTTCGGGTCGCTGAACAGATACACGGTACGCGGTGCATCTTTGTTGCCGTCCTGAATCCAGTTGCTCGCCTCGAACTTGGCCCAGACTTCCTTGGCCATTGGCGCATAGACCAGTTTCTGCAACGGTTCGCTGCTCAAGTCCTTGCCGTCGGCGTCGTACATATTGCCGAGAATCACGTGTTTGCCGTCCGCGGTCAGGTACAGCGCCA
Organism: Pseudomonas sp. NPDC088429; assembly: GCF_044753305.1. NCBI lineage: Bacteria > Pseudomonadati > Pseudomonadota > Gammaproteobacteria > Pseudomonadales > Pseudomonadaceae > Pseudomonas > Pseudomonas sp. NPDC088429. The sequence goes on from NZ_JBIVMX010000018.1 coordinate 59,235, forward strand.
TGCCACGATTCTGGTATTGCGCCGCGTAACCGCGCAAACCGTCGGGGGCATCGAACTGGCCGACGATTTTCGCGCCTTTGGCTTCGATCTGTTTGATCGCGGCCGGCAGTTCTTCAGCAGCCTGCACGGACGGCAGGTGCAACAGGGCAGTGCCCAGAGTCAGCGTCAGCAGGTGGCGGAGGCGGGGCATGGCAGTTTCCTTGCAGAGTTGACCGTCGCTGCGGCCGGATTGGGACTTGAAGGCGCGGTGTCGAAGTTTTCCAGTGCGCGCGCCAGGCTGGCATTGGACAACTCGCCCAAGTGGCTGCCCAGCAGGCGGCCATCAGGGCTATAGAACAGCGTAGTCGGCAAAGCCATGGAGCCCACGGCTTGACCGAGTCGACCGCCGCGATCGAACAACACGTTGTTCAAACTCAGGCCTTGGGTTTCGAGAAACGTCGCGACGCTTTGCATGCTTTCCGCCTGATTGACGAACAGGAAGGTCAGGTCGGGACGTTGTTGCTGAGCGTTTTCCAGCACCGGCATTTCCCGTCGGCACGGCGGGCACCAGGTCGCCCAGAGGTTGATCACCAGCGGGCCACCCTGATAATCGCTGAGTTTGACCGTCTCCCCGGCGGCATTGCGCAGGGCAATGTCCGGCAGGCGCGTGCCCTGTTCGTAAATGTTCAGCGACAGCGTCGCCAACAGCCAGAACACCACGCCACTGGCCACGCCAAAACCCAACGGTCGACGCAAGCCCGGACGACGCCAGCCGCGATACAGCGCTGCCAACAGCAAAACGATCACCCCCGGCCAGGCCAGAAAACCACCATCGCGCAGGTCGATGATTTGCCACGGGTCATTGCGGTAGTGCGACCAGTACATCAGCACAAACGCGATGCGCGCGGCCAACATGCCCAGCAGAAACAGACTGAACAGCGCCGACTCGGGGTTATCACCGCCGCGCTTGGCCACCCGCCAGCCGACAAACGTCGCCAGCGCCAAAGCACTGATCAGCAGCAGGTGGTTAAGCGCGATGGCAAAAGTGCCGAGGGTGAAGGTCAGCATTAATTGGCGTCCCGGGTGGTGGCCCAGCGTTGCAGGAAGGTGTCGGCATCGACTTCGCCGGTGATGCGCTGGCTGCGGCGTTCTTCGCCGTCAGTGCCGATCCAGACGAAACTCGGTGGCCCCGGCACTTTGTAACGGCTGAGCAGTTCGCGGCTGGCAGCGTTGTCGGCGGTGACATCGAGCCTGAGCAGACGCACATCGCTCAGCGCCTGCATCACCTTGTCTTTGCCGAACACCTGTTTCTCCATGACTTTGCACGACACGCACCAGTCGGCGTAGTAATCGAGCAGCACCCACTGGCCCTTGGCTTTCGCAGCATCCAGTTCGCTTTGCAAAGCGACAGGATCCTTGATGGTGGTGAACGCCTCATGACCATTCGGTGCAGCGCTTGCGGTGCGACCGGCACTGTAAACCTGCAGCGGCTGATACGGATCATCACTGCCACCCGCCGCGCCGATCACCAGCAAACTGCCCCACAAACCCAACAGCAGTGCAGCGGCGCCAAACATCTGTGCAACCCGCCCAAAGCCTTCGGATTGTTTCCAGGCGCTGTAAGCGGCGATCAACAGCAGCGCACCGCACAGGCCCAGCCACAACGACGGATCCAGCACCGGACGCAGCATCAGCAACGCGGTAGCAAGAAAGAGGAAACCGAACACGCCTTTGAGCAGGTTCATCCACGCACCCGGTTTTGGCAGGAAGCGATTGCCGACAGTCACCAGCAGCAACAGCGGTACGCCAATACCAATTCCCAGCGAGAACAGAATCAAACCGCCGTGCAACGCATTGCCACTCTGCGCGATATACAGCAGCGCACCGGCCAGCGGCGCGGTCATGCACGGGCCGACCAGCAAACCGGACAACGCACCGAGCACACCGGCACCGATCAGGCTGCCACCGCTGCGGCTGCGCGAAGCGTGTTCGAGGCGATCACGCAGCGCCACCGGCAATTGCAGTTCAAAGAAGCCGAACATCGGCAATGCCAGCACCACAAAGATCGCGGCAAAAGTGCCGAGCAGCCAGGGGTTCTGCAGCCACGCTTGCAGGTTGGCGCCGAGCAGCGCGGCAATCACGCCCATCGCGGCATACACCAGCGCCATGCAAATCACATAACTGCCGGCCAGCGCAAAACCACGACGCGGAGTGGCGCCGCTGCCGACGACCATACCCGCCAGAATTGGCAACATCGGCAACGTGCAAGGGGTGAAGGCCAGCAACAGACCAAGGCCGAAGAACACCAGCAAACTCCAGCCCAGCGCCCGTTGTTGCAGGCTGCTGGCCAAGGCTTGATCCGGCGCTTCGGTGCTGGCAGCGACGGCGGCTTTGCCCCCCAGATCAATCACGCGGGTTTGCGGCGGATAGCACAGACCGGCATCGGCGCAGCCCTGATAGCTGACTTTGATCTGGCCGCTGGCCGAGGCGGGGATTTTCACCTCCAGGCCTTGGCGGTAAACCGGTTGCTCACCGAAAAACTCATCGCTGTGGGATTCACCTGTTGGCAGCGCTGGTTGTTGTTCGGCGGTCAGCCCATCGAATTTCAGGCGTTTCTGATACAGGTAGTAGCCGTCGGTGATTTGCCAGAACAGCTGGGTTTCACCGGATTCCAGGCGTTCGGAGGTGAGGACGAACGCCTTGTCGACCGGCAAAAATTCCGGTTTTGATTCGAAAGGATTATTCCCGGCCTGGGCCAGGCTCGAAATCAGCAGTGCAAACAAAAGAAAAAAATGACGCATGGAGGAGCCTTGTCCCTGTGCAAGTGTGGCGAACAATGGGGGCTAGAGATTAACCGATGATTAACCTCGCCCGGTAACCCGCTGACCTGCCAGGCGCTTCGTTTGGCCTGTTCAGTCGCGCAATAGCCCCGGCCAATTGCCGTCGTTGACGTCGATCGGCCCCTCGAGCAATCGATGCGTCCAAAGATTGCACCTGAGGTACTGGTTTCCCGTTAGAAAAACATAGTAATAACTGTCCGCCAGTGACCGGTCGTTTTGCACCGCGGTAATGATCCTGTGTTGATAACGGCTCAGTTCAGGCCAAATATCTTTGATGTTTTTATGGTGGACGGTATTAACGCCGTTAGTGAGGTTGATAAGAACGCAAGTCCCATCATTAAGCAGGAACTCAAAGGCGCGCGGCTGGTGCGCGCTTTCTCTCCAGGTACCGGCGATAATACGATTGAAGTAGGGTTCCAAAAGAAACCAAGGCGATTTGGACAGAGGCATGAAACTGTTAGCCTTGTCCGTGTCCTGATCGTATTTACACACCATGGGTTGCTCGCCGTCGTGGTAGAAAAGCCACAAGATATCGGAGTCAAACCCCAGATACTCCGGGGTTTCAAAGCCAGTGGTGGTGAATCCGAAACGCAGATCCTGCGCGTGGGGGTGGAAGTCATGCCAGTTGATGGCGTTGGGCGTAGTGGGATGTCCATCAATAACCCGGTTGTCCTCGATGTCGAAGCGGGAGTAAGTGTTGGTGTCTTTGAAGAAGAAGTAGATTTTGTCTTTGCCTGCGCGCCAGTCTACCGCTACGAAGTTTTTTAGTTGGGGCATGATTGTTTCCGAATCTGAAGTTGTTGATAGGTTAAGTTGCTTTTATCGACAATAATCCAATCATCGTTAAAAGCGCGGTGGTGTGTTATTCGGATTGTTGCTACGGCAGATTCAGCCATCCAGTTTTAATCAACAGCCTGATAATAAGGTGCAATCAAACAGGGGATTCCGAGCCGTTTTTGCCGCCGCGCTTCTCCCCAGCGATAGTGCTTGCCATAATTGCCACTTAATCTTTCTCTGTTCGAATCGCCTTTTTTGCTCACGGAGCTCCCATGCACGTACTGGTTTGCGAAGACGATGAGCTGATCGCCAGCGGGATCGTTGCCGGTCTCACGGCTCAGGGGCTGACCGTTGAGCACGTCAACACCGCGTCGAAGGCGCGGGCGATGCTCAAGGTCGCGGAATTTGACGTGATGGTGCTCGATCTCGGCCTGCCCGACGAAGATGGCCTCAAGTTGCTGCAACAATTGCGGCAAAGCGGCCTGGAGATTCCGGTGCTGATTCTGACCGCGCGCGACTCAGTCACTGATCGCGTCGATGGCTTGCAGGCCGGCGCCGACGATTACCTGCTCAAGCCGTTCGATCTGCGCGAACTGTTCGCGCGTCTGCAAACCCTGTTGCGCCGCGTCGCCGGTCGCAGCGTCAATCTGATCGAGCACGGCGCATTGACCTACGACCCGAGCAGCCGCGAAACCATGCTCGCGGGGCAACCGGTGGATTTGTCGCGACGCGAGCAATCACTGCTGCAAGCGCTGTTGCACAATCGCGGCCGGGTGCTTTCCACCGAACAGTTGAAAGACAGCGTCTACGGTTTCAACGACGAGTTGGAAAGCAACGCGCTCAACGTGCACATTCACCACCTGCGCAGCAAACTCGGCAAAGGCATCGTCGAAACCGTGCGCGGTCTGGGCTATCGCCTGGGCCCGGCGGATGGCGGAGATCAAGGCAAGTGATGAGTCTGCGACTGCGTCTGAGCCTGACCCTCGGCGCCGCGTTCGCGCTGATCTGGGCGCTGGCCGCGGCCTGGATGCTCAGCGACCTGCGCAACCAGATGATGTTTTCCCTCGACCAGCGCCTGGTGGCGTCGGCGCGCATGGTCGCCGGGTTGCTGGAACAATTGCCGGCACTGCCGAGCAAAGGCGAGGGCACTCACTTCAGCGCGGAACAACTGAACATTCCCGGCGGCATGGCGTGTCAGGTCAGTTCGTTGCGCGGGGAAATTCTTGCCCGCAGCCACAACAATCCTGAGCAAGCGCTGGAAGCCGAAAAAATGGGCTTCCACGATCAGATGATCGACGGCGCGCCGTGGCGCAGTTTCACCCTCGCGCGCGGCGATGTGCGCATCACCACGGCGGATCGGCAGATTGAGCGCGAGGCGCTGAACATGTCGATTCTGCTCGCCGCTTCGGTGCCTGTGGGTGTGGCGTTGCTTGGCTGCTTGTGTCTGCTGTGGCTGGGCATCGGTCAAGGATTGGCACCGCTCAATCGACTGCGCGAAGCGTTGATGCGGCGTAATGCCGACTCGCTGGAACCGTTGCAGTTGCAGTCATTTCCCAGCGAATTGAAGCCGCTGCTGGATACCCAGAATCAGTTGTTCCAGCGCATCGGTAAAACCATCGAGCGCGAACGCCGTCTGACCGGTGATGCGGCCCATGAGCTGCGCAGTCCGCTGACGGCAATCAAGACTCACCTGCAAGTCGCGCGCATGACTGAAGGCAGCGCCCGCGATCAGTCGTTGGCAAGGGCTGAGGAGGGCGCTGATCGTCTGCATCGCACCCTTGAACAATTGCTGTTGCTGGCGCGGGTCGAGGGCAGTCTGTCCTTCGACGACGGCTCGCAGTGCAGCGCCGAGCAAGTCGCCCGACTGGCGATTCAAGACGCTACCGGCGGTGAACGGCTGCGCATCAAGTTGCAACTGCCTGCTCAACTGTCCGAGGCGCCGCTGCAAATGCCGGCAGTGCTGTCGATTGCCGCGCTGCGCAATCTGCTCGATAACGCGCTGCGGCATACGCCGGAAGATTGTGCGGTCGAGGTGAGCCTAGAAACCATCGGCAACCGCGTGCGCTTCATCGTGCGCGACCATGGGCCGGGCATTGCGCCAGATGATTTGCAGCATCTGACCCAGCGTTTCTGGCGCAACGGGCAGAGTACCGGTTGCGGTCTCGGACTGGCGATTGTTCAGGCGATCGTCCAGCGCTGTGATTGCGCCCTGCATTTCGACAGCCGTCCGGATGGCTTGCGCGTTGAATTGAGCATGCCGCTGCAACCCCTCTGACCTGACGCCCCTGTAGGAGCTGCCGAAGGCTGCGATCTTTTGATGTTGTTTTTCAAGATCAAAAGATCGCAGCCTTCGGCAGCTCCTACAGGGGTTACTCATTAAATGTAACTTCTTGGCGGTCGCTATCCGGGGGTGTGAGGGTTAAGGTCAGCCCCAGCTTTATCTCAATGGATTGAGGGATCTGCGCCATGGAAGCACCCATCTGTATTCGCGCGGCCACGCTGGCCGACGCCGGTATCATCAGCCGCATCATCGAACGCTCCATCCGTATCGGCTGTGCACTTGATCATCGCAACGACCCCCGACGGGTCAGCGAATGGATTTTTCGGCAATCAGCCGAAGACATCAGCCTCTGGCTCGCCAACCCGCAGCTGTATCTGAATATCGCCCTGCTCGATGACAAACCGGTCGGCGTCGGCATGGCCGCAGCCAATGGCGATATCACGTTCTGTTACGTGCAACCGGAGTGCTTTCGACGCGGTGCAGGCAGGGCGCTGATGACCGATCTCGAAGGCTGGCTACGCATTCGCGGCGCGATCCACATTCAACTCAACAGCACCCGCACCGGTGAGTCGTTTTATCACCATCTGGGCTACCGCGAATCGGCGCCAGCCCTTAACGACAAGGGCCTGCAGACACAGCCCATGAGCAAGCCGTTGGCAGACTCCAGCTGACAACTCGATCAAGGGTCTAAATCCTCGACACGCTGAAGCGTTTCCAGAACAGGAAAACCTGCAAGTGCGCCCCGCGACCGGAACGCGCACCTGCCCGGTGTGCTGTTTTGGTCACTATCCATAGCGTATTGAGGGTCGAGAGATGTCAGTCGCCACCAGCCTTATTGAAGAGTCGTCGGCCCGAGTCACCTCGGTGCCGGCGGAAACGCTGTACCAGTTCAACGAGTCGCCGCTGCTCGCGCGTCAGGCGCAACAGGAATCCAATGCTCGCAGCTATCCGCGGCGCATTCCGCTGGCGCTCAAACGTGCCAAAGGTCTGTACGTCGAAGACGTTGAAGGGCGCACGTTCATCGACTGCCTGGCCGGTGCCGGCACGCTTGCATTGGGGCATAACCACCCGGTGGTGATCGAAGCGATCCAGCAAGTGCTGGCCGATGAATTGCCGCTGCACACGCTGGACCTGACCACGCCGGTCAAGGATCAATTTGTTCAGGATCTGTTTGCTTTGCTGCCAGCGGCTTTGGCAGCAGAAGCGAAAATCCAGTTCTGCGGCCCCACCGGCACCGATGCCGTGGAAGCCGCATTGAAACTGGTGCGCACGGCCACCGGACGCAGCACCGTGCTGTCGTTTTCCGGCGGTTATCACGGCATGAGCCAGGGCGCGTTGAGCCTGATGGGCAGTCTGGGGCCGAAGAAACCGTTGGGCGCGTTACTCAGCAACGGCGTGCAGTTCATGCCGTTCCCGTACGACTACCGTTGCCCGTTCGGCCTCGGTGGCGCGGCGGGTGTGAAGGCCAACCTGAGCTATCTGGACAACCTGCTCAACGACCCCGAAGCCGGCGTGCAACTGCCCGCAGCGGTGATCGTCGAAGCAGTGCAGGGCGAGGGTGGGGTGATTCCAGCCGATATCGAGTGGCTGCGCGGTTTGCGCCGGATCACCGAGAAGGCCGGCGTCGCATTGATCGTCGACGAGATTCAAAGCGGATTCGCCCGCACCGGCAAGATGTTTGCGTTCGAACACGCTGGCATCGTGCCAGACGTGGTGGTGCTGTCCAAAGCCATCGGCGGCAGCCTGCCGCTGGCGGTGGTGGTCTATCGCGACTGGCTCGACACCTGGCAGCCGGGCGCGCACGCCGGCACCTTCCGTGGCAATCAAATGGCGATGGCCGCCGGGTCGGCGGTGATGCGTTATCTGGTCGAACACAAGGTTTGCGAACATGCCGCCGCCATGGGCGAACGCTTGAGCGAGCATCTGCGCATTTTGCAGCGCGACTTCCCGCAACTCGGTGATATTCGCGGTCGCGGTCTGATGCTCGGGGTTGAACTGGTCGACCCGAACGGTGCGGCGGATGCGCTCGGCCATCCGCCGGCCTTCGCCCGTCTGGCGCCGCTGGTACAGCGTGAATGCCTCAAGCGCGGGTTGATTCTGGAGCTCGGTGGTCGGCATGGCGCCGTGGTGCGTTTTCTGCCGCCGCTGGTGATTACTGCGGCGGAGATCGACCGTGTCGCCGAGATCTTCGGCCGCGCGTTGGCCGCTGCCACCACCGCTGTGTAAATTTTTCGCCGCGCCGAACGTTCTTTCTTTATACCCGGCTGCACCCGTTGTGCAGCCCACCCTTACAACGATGGAGAACCAGCATGACGTCAGTATTCGACCGCGAGGACATCCTCTTTCAGGTCGTGGTCAACCACGAAGAGCAGTACTCGATCTGGCCGGACTACAAGGCCGTGCCGGAAGGCTGGCGCACCGTGGGCAAGAGCGGCCTGAAAAAGGAATGCCTGGCCTACATCGAGGAAGTCTGGACTGACATGCGTCCGCTGAGCTTGCGGCAGAAGATGGAAGCGCAGGTCGCGGCGCAGTAAGTCATCAGGCAAAAACAAACCCGCTGAACCGGTGACGGTTAGCGGGTTTTTTTATGTCCTTAAAAGATCGCAGCCTTCGGCAGCTCCTACATTGGTAAGCGTAAATCCTGTAGGAACTGCCGAAGGCTGCGATCTTTTGATCTTCAGCCCTTCAATCCTTTAAGCACCAAATCCACATTCCCCTCCAGCTCCGCCACCGGATCCGCCGCATCGGTACTCAACACCACCAACCGACTTCCCGAGGCCGCCACCGCCGCTTTCACCGCATCGGAAGGCTGACGATGATGCAGCACCACCGCGACGTCATTGTCCCTGAGTGTCGCCGTCAGTTTCTGCAGATCCTCAGCCGTCCACTCCGCATCCGGCCGTGGATCCTGGCCGACCAACTCCAGATTGAGGCTGCCAATCAAATAGCCAAAGTGATCACTCAAACTCATCACACTCAGATTATCCGCGCTGGCCAACTTCGCCTCGCTGTCGGCACTGAGTTTGAGCAAACGCTGTTTCAACGCCGCCAGATTCGCCTCTATTTTCGGCTTGGCGCTCGGTGCCAGACGCACCAGATCCGCCGCCATCACGTCGGCCATGCGCCCCATGTTGTTGCTCGCCAGCCACGGCTGACTGTTCAAACCGTCCACCTTCAGATCCGGTTGCACAGCGATGCCGGGCAGGGCGCCGTCCACCGGGCGCGCGGCGTCGACTTCAACGATACGGATATTGCTGCGCCGAGAAATCGGGTACAGCGGATCATCGGCCCACAGCGAGCGCACGCCGATCACCGCGTCGGCGTCGGTCGCCAGTTTGCTCAGCGCCGGCGCGCCGCGTCCGGTGAAGTAAGCGGTCTGGCGACTGCCCGGCAGATTCGCCGGCGCCGCGCGTTCGAGCTTGACGTCAGTGCCTTTGAGCAACACTTCGCCCAAGCCGTAAGTGATCGGCAACGAGGCCAGCACGTGCAGCGGCTTGGTGCTTTCAGCGGCGAACACAGGTGTGCTGACCACGCCGCACAGGGCCATGGCCAAGGTCAATTTGCGCATTGAAAAAGTCATTTATCCAAGATTCCCTTTCAGACTCGGGACGACACCGCGCGCGATGGCGGCGAGGGCGAAGGCGATGCCGGCAACCAGAATGATCGCGGCGCCGGACGGAATCGGCAGATCGAAAACGATCGGCGCGAGAATCCCGCACAAGGTGCTCACAGTAGCGATCAACACTGAACACCAGAAAAAGCCCTTGAGCGACTGGCTAAGCAAGCGTGCCGCAGCGGCGGGAATCACCAGCAGCGCACCGACCAGAATCGCGCCGATAACCTTCACCGCTGCCACAGTGATCAAGGTCACCAGAATCACAAACAGATAGTCCAGTGTCTTCACCGCGACGCCGCGCACCGCCGCCAGTTGCGGGTTGAAGCTGGCGAGCATGATGCGGTTGTACAGTGGCAGTGCCAGCGCCATGACCAGCGAGCCGACGATGGCCAGCACCGCCAGGTCATTGCCATTGACGGTCAACACCGAACCGAACAGCACGTTCTCCAGAATGTGCACGTTGATCTTGCCGGCGAGAATCAGCAGCAGGCTCGCACCCAAGGCCAGCGACACCGAGAGGAATACGCCGATCAAGGTATCTGGCGCCAGACCGGTGCGGTTGCGCAGGTAATTGAGCAGGATGCCGAACAACAGGCAGTAACCGAACAGACTGCCGTATGGCCCGGTGTAGGGTTCGCCAAGCAGAATGCCAATGGCCACGCCGGTCAGCGCGGCGTGACCGACTGCTTCGGAGAAAAACGCGAAGCGCTTGACCACCACCAGCGTGCCGAGGCCGCCGAGCACCGGACCGATCAACAGGCCGGCGAGCAGCGCATTGACGACAAAACCGTAGGCCAGCGCTTCCGGCAGATAACCGGACGAGGCCCAGCCTTGAACCATCAAACGAAAGGCTTCGTAACTCATCAGCTCGCGCTCCGTGGATGGGTCGAAAACAGTGTCAGCAGACGCTCCGGGGTCAACGCCTCGCGAGGTGTGGCGTCGAACAGCACGCGACGATTGAGGCCGGTGACGCGATCGGCCAGACGGCCGACGGCTTCCAGATCATGTTCGATCCACAACACCGTGATGCCGGCCGCGCGCCAATCGCCGAGCAGGCGTTCGAACACCTGAATCCCGGCTTCGTCGAGAGCTGACATCGGCTCATCGAGCACCAGCAATTTCGGCGCCGGAATCAAACCCTGTGCGAGCAAAACCCGCTGCCGCTCACCGCCGGACAGCGCGCCCATGCGCCGCTTGCGTTTGTCCTGCATGCCGACGCGTTCCAGCGCATCGCCGATGGCGCCGGCGTAGTGTTTGCTCAAACCAAGAAACGCCGGGCGACGCTGGCACATCGCGGCCATGAAATCGTCGACGGTCATCGGCAGGCCGCGATCGAATTCCAGCGCTTGCGGCACATAACCGATGGTGCCGGGCTCGCCGGGCCATTGCAGGCTGAGCTGGCCCTGATGCGGCATCTGCCCGAGCAGGGTTTTGATCAACGAACTCTTGCCGCCACCGTTGGGGCCGACCAATGCGTGTACGTTGCCGGGCTGCACCTGAAAACTGACCTTGTCGAGAATCGTCGTCCGCCCCAGCGTCAGACAAACCTCCGCAAAATCCAAAGTCGGCCCGCAGACCTGTGGGAGCGAGCTTGCTCGCGAAAGCGGTGTGTCATCCAGCGAAGGTATTGACTGAGCGGACGCCTTCGCGAGCAGGCTCGCTCCCACAGGGGATCCGGGCTCATTCGAAATTGATTCTTTTGAAGTCATGCCCCCGACTCCTGAATCGCCCGCACCACGGTGTTGAGGTTGCCGGTCATTTCCTTTTCGTACTTGTCGGCGGTGTATTCGCCGTAGGAGATGTGCGACAGCGGGTACAGCTTCACCCCGGATTCACGCTGAATGGTATCGACGTAACTCGACGGGAAATCCATCTCCGAGAAGATCACTTTCACGTCCAGTTCGCGCAGTTGATCGATGGTCTTCTTCAACTGGCTCGGGCTCGGCTCGATGCCGTGCGCCGGCTCAACCACTGCTGTCACTTCCAGACCGAATTCACGCAGCAGGTAGTCGTAAGCCGCGTGCACCGTGGCCACGCGCAGCTCGGCGTTCGGCGCCTCGGTCAGCTTGGCCAACGCGTCGGCGCGCATCTGCCGCAGGCGTTTGCCATAGGCGCGGGCGTTCTGCGTGTAGGTTTTGGCGTTGTCCGGGTCGAGTTTGCCCAGTTCGCGGGCGATGTTGTTGACCTGGGCGATCGAGGCGCTGATCGACAAGAACGTGTGCGGGTTGACCACTTTGCCGGCACCGCGTGCGGCGACCCCGGTGGCGGCCAAAAGCGGCACGTTTTCGTTGGCTTCGATGGTTTTGACGCTCGGCGTTTCGCTGGCGGCGATCATCCGGTCGGCAAAATCATCATGGCCGACACCGTTGAGAACGATCACGTCCAGTCCGCTGATACGCTTGATGTCTTCGGCGCGCGGCTCATAGGCGTGCGGGTTGAAACCGGCCGGAATCAGCGGAACCACTTCGGCTTTGTCGCCGACGATGTTCGCCACATAGCTGTAATACGGGTGCAGGGTGATGCCAATGCGCAGGCGTTTGGCCTGATCGGCGCTGGCCAACGGGCTCAGCAGGCAGGCACAGAGACCGGCTAAAAACAGACGCAACAATGGACGGCGGGACGATGAAATAGACATGGGCAAACGGTCTTCTCTCGGGTGAGGGCGAGGAATCAATGGCGATGTTCGCGGGTAACCCCGGCATCGTATTGCGCGACGATCTGTTTCCAGCCCGACGCGGACAGGGCGGCGTCGGTCAGTTCGGTCGGCACTTTGAGATCGGCATCGCGGTTGAGCCAGATGTCCGGCGCAGCGCTGTGATCGGCGCTCAACAGCATCACGAACGAACCGGCGACGGCGGGTGCCTGGCTGTGGCCGAAATAGGCAGTGTCGGCCAGCAATTGCCAGGCATGACCGCCGCGACTGACCGAACTCGCATCCTGAGCAAACGGCGCGAAACCTTCGTCAGCCAGATTTTTTGGGGTCGGCAAGGTTTGCTGTTCTTCGCGCAGCAGACGGATTTCGTCGAGGGTCACCCGCAGATCGGCATAGATGCCCTGCTCGGAAGCACTGAGATCGCGGCGTGCGTCGAACTGATTGCTGGCGACCGGCTCCGGCTCATGCGACACCCCGCGCCACGCCACCACTGAACCGGCGACTGCCAGAATCAACAGACACAACAGCAGAACATTGAGGGTTTCATGGCCGGCACCGGCCGGGCGGACGACTTGCGTGGTGGGCGTACTCATGGGGCCTCAATATCCGCTTGGTCGATTTCGACGACGTGGCCGGGACCCGCGTCGAACAGCACGTAGAATTCGGCGCCGGGTTTTTTGAAGGTCAGCGTTGAATCGCTGCCAAGCTTGCCCGGCACCAGAATCGTTTCGTCGTAACCGATCACGTCGAGGGTCACGCCGGGGGCGCCGCTGCCGTCGGAAAAACCGCCGGTGCATTTGATCTGGTCGGCGTCGATGGCTTTGCATTCGCACATCGGGTTATGCGCCAGAGCGCTGCCAGTGAAACCGGCGCAGAGCACCAGCAACGCGGCGCTCAGCCGCAGGCGGGAAGGGCGTTGCGAGCGGGTCATGGTTTGGCTCCTTGTTGAGTCAGCCAGGCAATGGTGGCGGGGGAGGCCTGGCTCAGGGGAATCGAGGCCTGATGCATGCTGCCGTCCCAGCCTTCCATGGTGATCCACAGTTCAGCGTCGGCTTTGGTTTTCTCCGGCACCGGCAACTGCGCGCCCATGCGATACGGCGCGCCGAAGAAAATCACCCCGGCGGCACGCAGGCTGCGCGGTTTGCCGATGCGCAGATAAGTGGCTTTGACTTTGTCGATGCAAGCATCACAAAGCGCGGCGTTGAAGCCTTTCATGTAGCCGGCCGGGCCTTCCAGACGTGGCGCCTCGTTGCGCAATTCGGCGAGGCGCAGGCTCCACGGGCCGACTGCGATTTCGCCGACTTCGCGTTCACCGAGGCCGGCATCGCCGCGAAACAGCGCGACATCGGCGAAGTATTTCGGCATGAAACCCAGCGGTATCAGCAGCAACAGCACGTTGATGTGGAAACGCCATTTGTGCCAGAACACGCTCAAGCGCGACGGTTGCGGCAAAGCTGCGGACTTGCTCATGGGTTGACCTCCGACGTTTCCCGGCGCATCGCCGGTTGCGCCTGCACGCGGTTTTTCTTCGATTCACGCTTGAGAGCATTGGCCGTGGCCAGCGCCGTGCGTTTGGTCCAGATCAACAAACCGCTGAGCACCATCATGCTCAGCAGCAGGCCGAAGAAGAACCAGATCAACTTGATCCACAACCCGCCGAAGTCACCGGTGTGCAGCGGGCGCATGGATTCGGTGACGAATTCCAGCGACGTGCGGTCGCTCAACAAACGTGAAGTGGCCAACTCACCGCTGTAAGGATCGAGCGTCGCGGTCTGGAACATCAACGGATACCAGCCGCGACCGCCGACGTTGAGGTGGGTATAGGCGTTGGCCGGCAGGCTGACAAAGCTGACTTCGAGGCCGGGGATTTTCTCTTGGGCGATTTCAATGGCGCGATCCAGACTGATGCGCGGCGGCGGGCTGCCGTCGGCCGAGATCGGCACCGCTTCACGGGACATCGCCGGAATGATCGGTTCGCTGGAGATGGAAATGTGGTTGTCGAACAGCAGCGCCTGAATCAGAAACCAGGTGCCGGTGATCGAGATCACGGCGATAAACCAGATCGACCAGATGCCACTGAGGCGGTGGAAATCGCCCCAGAAAATTCGCGCGCCGTGGCGAAAGCGCAGGGTCGGACTAAAGAATCCTTTCCAGAAGCGTTTATAAACCACCAGCCCGGTGACCAGCGAAGCCAGCAACGGCAGACCGAGGAACGACACCAGGTACCAGCCCCAACTGAAACCGTTGGTGAACGGCACCAGCCACCAGCCATGCAGGGCGCGGGTAAAGGCCTGGAAGTTGAAGTCGGGCGCGACTCCCTGAATCACCCCGGTATACGGGTTGACGTAAACGGTCTGCTCGCGGCCATCCGGGTAGCTGACCTGCACGTCCAGGGCAAAATGCGACTCATCCGGGCGGCTGATGCTCTCGACCACGGTGCGTGGTTCGGCTTTTTTGATCGCCGCGAGTACCTGGTCGTAGCTGAGCAGCGGCGCGTCGTCGGTCGGTTGGCTGGCGCGCATTTGCGGGTTGGCCAGCCAGACGATTTCCTGGCTGACCACCGCCAGCGTGCCGGTGACACAGACGATCAGCACAAAGAACCAGATCGGTAACGCCAGCCAGCTATGAACGAGGAACCACAGTTTGGAGCGGGATTTCTTCGACATGATTGCGCGTCTTGATTTCGATGGAAGGGCGCGGTACCACGGGCTTCGCAGCACAGCAGTCCCCGAACGACCGGTCGTGGCTTTTGCCTACGCGAACGGCCTGCATCTCTATAAGACGAATGAGCGACGCAAATCCCGAAAGGCGATATGAAAGCAAATGTTTCGCAATTCCCCGATCATCCAGTTCCCCTGTGGGAGCGAGCCTGCTCGCGAAGGCGACGGGTCAGTCACTTCATTCTGTGCTGAGCCACCGCTTTCGCGAGCAGGCTCGCTCCCACAGGGGATTTGTGGTGGGCAGGGGGATTGAACACGATTCATGATCTGCGCGATCACTGTCTGGCAATTGATGGGCGGCAGCGCCTGCCTATGATGGCAATCACTTGGATTGCTTGAGTGAATGCCCTGATGAGCCCCAGAACCCTTTACGACAAACACATCGATTCCCACACGGTCTGCCCTCTCGACGATCAGGGGCATGTGCTGCTGTATATCGACCGTCAGGTGATCAACGAATACACCAGCCCGCAAGCGTTCAGCGGCTTGCGCGCGGCCGGGCGCGAAGTGTGGCGGCCGGGCACGGCGCTGGCGGTGGTCGATCACGTCAACCCGACCACGCCGGTGCGCATCGCTGCGATGCCCGATGCCGGCGGTGCGCGGCAAGTGTCGTATCTGGCGGAGAACTGCCGGGACTTCGGCATCGAACTGCTGGATATCCTCGACAAGCGCCAAGGCATCGAACACGTGATCGCGCCGGAGCAAGGCTTCATCCTGCCGGGCATGGTCATCGCAGCCGGCGACAGCCACACCACGACCTATGGCGCACTCGGCGCGTTCGGATTCGGCATCGGCACCTCCGAGATCGAGCACTTGCTGGCCTCGCAAACGCTGGTCTACAAACGCCTGAAAAGCCTGCGCGTGACCGTTGATGGCGAGTTGCCGCCGGGCCTGACCTCGAAGGATGTGATCATGGCGCTGATTGGCCAGATCGGCGCGTCCGGGGCCACCGGTTACGCCATCGAATTCTGCGGTTCGACCATTGATGCCTTGAGCGTCGAAGCGCGCATGACCATTTGCAACATGGCCGTCGAGGCCGGTGCGCGCGGGGCCTTTATGGCGCCGGACGAGAAAGTCTTCAGCTACTTGAAAGGCAAACCGCGCGCGCCCCAAGGTGAGCTGTGGGATCGCGGCGTGGAAAAATGGCGCGAATTGCGCAGCGATCCCGGCGCGGTGTTCGATCGCGAAATACACCTCGACGCCAGTGGGCTGGAGCCGATGGTCACTTGGGGCACCAGCCCGGACCAGGCCGCAGCCATCGGCGCGCGGGTGCCGGATCCGCAATCGATCAGCGATCCGATCCTGCGTCAGGACATGCGCCGCGCCCTCAACTATATGGGCCTCGAAGCGGGCAT
This sequence comes from Pseudomonas sp. NPDC088429, assembly GCF_044753305.1. Lineage (NCBI taxonomy): Bacteria > Pseudomonadati > Pseudomonadota > Gammaproteobacteria > Pseudomonadales > Pseudomonadaceae > Pseudomonas > Pseudomonas sp. NPDC088429. Next base: position 75,456 of record NZ_JBIVMX010000018.1, read on the forward strand.
GGCGCTCAGCGACATCGTCATCAGCCACGCGTTTATCGGCTCATGCACCAACGCGCGGATCGAAGATTTGCGGGATGCCGCCAGCGTCGTGCGCGGGCAACGCGTCTCCGAGCACGTGCGCGCGATGATCGTGCCCGGCTCCAGCGAAGTGCGTGCGCAAGCCGAAGCGGAAGGGCTGGCGCAGATTTTTCTCGACGCCGGTTTTGAATGGCGCCAGTCCGGTTGCTCGATGTGCCTGGCGATGAACGATGACGTGCTTGCCCCCGGCGACCGCTGCGCATCCAGCACCAATCGTAATTTCGAGGGCCGCCAGGGCGCCGGAGCGCGCACGCATCTGATGAGCCCGGCAATGGTCGCCGCTGCTGCGATCAGCGGTCGACTCACCGACATCCGCCACTTTGGAGAACGCCCATGAGCCTGCAACCCTTCACTCAAGTCGGCGGTCAGGCCGCGCCGTTTCTGGCGGCCAACGTCGACACCGACGTGATCATGCCGAAACAGTTTCTCAAGGGCATCGATCGCCAAGGGCTGGATCGCGGGGTGTTTTTCGATCTGCGATTTTTGCCGGATGGCAGGCCCAATCCTGATTTCGTGCTCAATCAAGCGGCATGGCGGGGTGCGAGTTTTTTGGTGGTCGGGCCGAATTTTGGCTGCGGTTCCAGTCGTGAGCACGCGGTGTGGGGGTTACAGCAGTTGGGCGTTCGCGCGTTGATCGGCAGCAGTTTTGCCGGGATCTTTTACGACAACTGCCAGCGTAACGGGGTGTTGTTGATCACCCTGGAAGAGGCGCAGGTGCAGCGGATCGGCCAGCTTGTTGGTCAGGCTGAAACGGCGCGGATCAGTATTGATCTGCAAGCGCAGCAGATTGGTTTGGCAGATGGCAGTGTGATCGATTTCCAGATCGATACCCTGCGCAAAACTTCGCTGTTGCTGGGGCTGGATGCGATTGGTAGCACCTTGCAACGCCGCGAACAGATCCACGAGTTCGAACGCCAGCACCTGGCCAGTAATCCCTGGTTGTCCTGACCAAAAAGATCGCAGCCTGCGGCAGCTCCTACATGGAACACATTGCCCTGTAGGAGCTGCCGCAGGCTGCGATCTTTTGATCTTCTAAACAGACAACTCTTTGAAGTGTTCTTGCAAGAATTCCACACACGCCCTCAACTTCCCAGAATTCGCCAACCGTGTCGGGTACACCGCCCAGACATTCGCGCTCTGCCCGTAATCCTCCAGCACCTGCACCAGCAACCCTTGCTCCAGCAACGGTTTCACATCCCACAGTGAACGCAGCAACACCCCACGCCCATCCAGCGCCCATTGCAGAACGATCTCGCCATTGTTCGACGACAACGGCCCGCTGACCCGCACACTTTCCTGCCCGCCCTCGCGATCCAGATTCCAGATGCCGAAGGCGTTGTCGCGTTCCTTGATCACCAGACAGTCGTGTTGCTGCAAGTCCTCCAGCGTCAGCGGCGTGCCACGTCGTTGCAGATAATTCGGCGCCGCGCACAGCACGCGTCGATTGCTCACCAGACGTCGACCGATGTGCTGCCCGGGAATGTCGTCGCCGACGCGGATCTCCAGGTCGAAACCTTCGTTGATGATGTCCACCACCCGATCAAACAGGTCGAGACGAATCTGCAGTTCCGGGTAGCGCTCGGCCAACAACGACACCGCTGGCGCCACGTGATTGCGACCGAAGCCGAAACTGCTGCAGAGGTGCACACGCCCACGCGGGCTGTCGTGGGCGTCGGAAAGTTCGTCGTGCAGTTGCTGGAAGTCATCAAGAATGCGCAACGCCCAGCGCTGCACACGCTCGCCATCCTCGGTCAGCGAGACGCGCCGACTAGTGCGATGCAGCAGGCGTGTGCCAAGGGTGGTTTCGAGAATCTGGATGCGTTTACTGACGTAGGCGGGCGACAGGCCCAACTCATCGGCCGCGGCGGCAAAGCCGTTTTTGCGGATCACCGTGAGCAGCACACGCAGGTCTTCGGGCAGGGGCACGGAGTCTTTGTTCTGGGACATGTCAAAACGCACGCTGGCGGCAGAAGCCGCCAGCATAGCACCGCGATTTACAAGCTCTGTTCAGCGCAGAAAGGCCAGCGCTTCGGCAAGCAACAGTCCGGGGACTTCTTCGGCGATGTAATGGCCGGCGGGCAGGGCCTGGCCGGTGACGTTCGTCGCCACTTGCTGCCATTCCTTGAGCGGATCGAAACAGCGGCCGACGGTGCCTTCGGCGCCCCACAGCACCCGCAGCGGCAAACCCAAATGATGATGGGCGGCGATGTCGGCGCGGTCGTGTTCCAGATCGATGCCGGCGCTGGCGCGGTAATCCTCGCAGATGCCGCGTGCGCTGCCGGGTTGTTGCAGGCAGCGGCGGTATTCGCTGAAGGCTTCGTCGGTGAACGGTTTGAGGCCGGCGCTGCGACTGCCCATCACGCTGCGCAGATAACCTTCCGGGTTGGCTTCGATCAGCGTTTCCGGCAGCGGCGCCGGGCGGATCAGGAAGAACCAGTGCCAGTAGGCGCGGGCGAAGGCTTCGTTGGTTTGGGTGTACATCGCCAGGGTCGGGGCGATGTCCAGCAGCATCATGCGTTGCACGGCGGCGGGGTGGTCGAGGGCGAGGCGATGAGCGACGCGCGCGCCACGGTCGTGGGCGAGGATCGAGAATTGCTCGAAGCCCAGCGCTTTCATTAAGTCGACGTTGTCGCGGGCCATCTCGCGTTTCGAGTAGCTGAGGTGCAACTCGTCAGCGTCGGGGCGACTGCTGTCGCCGTAACCGCGCAGGTCGGCGGCGACCACGGTGAAATGCTCGGCGAGTTGTTCGGCAATCTTGTGCCAGATCACATGGGTCTGCGGATGGCCGTGCAACAGCAACAGGCCCGGCCCGCTGCCGCCGACGCGGCAGGCAATGTCGACGCCGTTGACGTGGCGCTGGTCTTTGAGGAATCCGGCAAACATCGGGCTGATCCTTGTTTAAGGTTTCTTGTGGCCTGCATCCTGAAAGCGTCCGGGGTTTGGGGCAAGGCGCAAAGCGTGATGGGCGGGTTCATGAAGTGTGATTTGTTTGTCAGTACCGGCCCCATCGCGAGCAGGCTCACTCCTACAATTGGAATGCAGTCCCCCTGTAGGAGTGAGCCTGCTCGCGATAGCGCCTATGCAAACACTGCAAAACCTAACCCTGGCTAAACATCTCCATCGCTCTTTGCCTGATCTGCTCCTCAGTCAAATCCTCCTTGCGCGAGGCCAGAAACCACAGATGCCCGTACGGATCCTTCAACGTCCCGCTGCGATCGCCGTAAAACTGATCCTTGACCTCCGACACCGATGTCGCCCCGGCATCCAGCGCTCGCTGAAATGACTTGTCGACATCCGTCACATACAGATGCAAACCAACCGACACCGCTTGATCCGGATTGCTCAACGGCCCTTGATCACACGGCGAACCGAGCATGATCGCGCTGTCACCAATGCGCAGTTCGGCGTGGCCAATGCCGCCGTCGGGCATGGCCAGGCGCATGACTTCAGTGGCACCAAACGCTTTTTTGTAGAACTCGATGGCCTCGGCGGCTTTGTGAATGCCGAGGTACGGGGTGATGCTGTGATACCCCTCGGGAATGGGTTTGACGCTCATGACCTTCTCCCTGATTGTTGTTTTGCGAGGTGAAGAATCACTATAGAACTGTCGGCGCAGTGCAGATTTTTGCCCGACGAGCAGCACCAAAATTGAGCGATGGAAACCAGTCTTTGTGGCGAGGGGATTTATCCCCGTTGGGCTGCGAAGCAGACCCTAAGTCAGTCAATGAGGTATATCTGAAGGAATAGGGATGCAGGTTTTGGGGCTGCTTCGCAGCCCAACGGGGATAAATCCCCTCGCCACAAGGTTTTCCATCAGTCTTTAGGGAAGTGCGGGCCAGGGCCCTGTTCACCGAGCACATCGCCCTGATTGCGCAGCGGGCAGGCTTCCATCGACAGGCAACCACAACCAATACAGCCATTCAACCGATCCCGCAGCAGCATCAACTGCTCGATCCGTTCATCCAGTTCCCGCCGCCACTGCTCGGACAACACCCGCCAATCCGCCGCCGTCGGCGCACGGTCATCCGGCAAAATCTTCAGCGCTTCGCCAATCTCCGCCAACGGAATCCCCAGCCGTTGCGCGACCTTGATCAACGCCACCCGCCGCAGCACCTCACGCGGATAGCGCCGCTGATTGCCGGCATTACGCTGGCTCTTGATCAGTCCCTTCGATTCATAGAAGTGCAGCGCCGTCACCGCCACGCCACTGCGCGCCGCGACTTCGCCAACCGTTAGCTGTTTGTGCACATGTTCTTTGCTGATCATTGAAAACAGCTCTTGACCTTGACTTAACTAGAGGTTTTACCCTGCAGGCCTTCGAGTCGCAAGATTCGCCTTACAGCCAAGTGGGGACTTTCATGCAAGCAGCAGCGAAAAATCGCAGTTTCACCCAGTTGATCGAATTCGAAATCGAACCACGTCAGCAGCCGGCATTGGTCAATGCGCTGTCGGTACAGACTGAACGTCTGGCCCAGCGCTACGCGGGATTTGTCAGTGCCAGCGTGCAGGCCAGCGACGATGGCCGGCGCGTATTGAGTTTTCTGCAATGGCAGACCCGCGAAGCGGGGGAGGCGGCGTTTCGCAGTTTCGAGAGCGGCGAGCAGGACTTTTGGCAGTTGATCCACACGCATCAGGCGAAAACCATCACCTTCAATTCCTTTCAGGTGCTAAGCAGCATCGCCCGCAGTCACGACGATGCCCTGCACTGCAATCTGGTCGGCTAGATCGACAGTTGAAGCAGGCGTTCGCCGTGCAGATTGGCGGGTGCCCGGCGCTTGTTCACTGCCAGTTCGCCGATCTTGATCAACCGTGTGCGCGTGACGTTGCGGCTCAGGCCGAGCAGGGCGGCGGTGTGCACCTGGTTGTAGTGGCAGAAGCGGTAAGCCGCGCGCAGCAATGCGTCTTCGACTTTTTCGTGGAGTGCGCCGGCCTGTTGCGCGAAGAGTTTTTGAAAGGCCTGCTCCAACAACGCTTCCGGTGAGTCGTCGGCGCTGTTGTGATGATCGTCCGGGCGTTCGATGCGCAGATTGGACAGGCGCAAATCATCACGTTCGATCACGCCGTTACGGCAGATCAATAAGGTGTGATGGATGACGTTTTCCAGTTCGCGGATGTTGCCCGGCCAACTGTAGCCGCGCAGTTTGTGCTCGGCGCCGGGGCTGATGCTGACTCGCCCGTAACCGAGGCGCTGGCTGTAGGCCTCGATGAAATGCCGAGTCAGCGGCAGGATGTCGCCAGGGCGATCACGCAATGGACTCAGTTCCAGATTGACCACGTTGAGGCGGTAATACAGATCCTCACGGAAATTGCCGGCATTGATGGCTTTTTCCAGTTGCACGTTGGTCGCGGCCAAAACCCGCACATCGATCGGAATGCTTTTACGCGAACCGAGCCGCACCACTTCGCGCTCCTGCAACACGCGCAACAACTTGACCTGAATCGCCATCGGCAGATCGCCGATCTCATCGAGAAACAAGGTGCCGCCGTCCGCCTCTTCGAACCAGCCAGCCTTGGCGCTCAAGGCGCCGGTGAACGCGCCTTTTTCATGACCAAACAATTCGGCCTCGACCAGCGACTCGGAAAATGCGCCGCAATTGACCGCGATAAACGGCCGATGGCGACGGTTGCTCAGGTTATGAATATGCCGCGCCACCAACTCCTTGCCGGTACCGGTCTCGCCGATGATCAGCACGCTGGCCTCGCTCGGTGCAACCTGTTGCAAATGCGCGAGCAGGGCTTGGGACTTCGGATCTTCGAACACCTGCGCGGTGGCACGGATCGACGTGGCCAGCGCGGGTGAGGGCGGTAAGGTCAGCAGTTGCATGGGCTCGTCCTTCTTTTTAGTTCAAATGCAGACAGGTCAGGAATAGAAAGTCGGCACCGGCAGCGACTGGTTCAGCGCCCAGTCGCCCAGTTCATGGAGTTTGTAATCCAGCGGGTCGTGCAGGGTTTGCGTGCGCAAGTTGCGCCAGTGCCGATCGAGACGCAGCGAGGCGTGGGTCGAGCGCGCGCCGGTGACTTCGAACAGACGGCTGCAAATCTCCAGACCCTGACGGCTGGCCGCGACTTTGGCGGTGGCAATCGCCGTGGCGACATGCCCGCGTTCTTCGGCGCTGAGGTTTGCGCCTTTCGCCCACGCTTCATCCAGCAACGCCGCCGCGCGTTCGACCAATAAACGAATGCCTTCGAGGGCCACCCAGAACTCGCCGAAATGCGCGAGCACGTAAGGGTCTTCACTGACTTCGCGCGCCGAGGATTTGTGCCAGAGCCGGGTTTCCTTGAGGGTGTACTGCCGCGCTTCTTCGAACGCACCTTCGGCAATCCCGAGAAACATATGCGTGAAAGTCAGCTGCGCGATCAGTGGTCGCAAGCAAGCGAACGGCGTGCTCAGCGGGCCCGGATCAAGCAGCAGCTCCGACTCTTCGACACGCACCCGTTCAAATGTCGCGCTGCCGCTGTCGGTCTGACGCTGGCCGATATTGTTCCAGTCGTTGTGCAAAGTGATGCCGCTGCGGCCGCTGGGAATCGCCGCGATCAGCAACTTGCCGCCCGCACTTTCATCGACCGCCGAGGCAATCAGCATCTGCGAATCACTGGCGCCGGAGCAGAAGCTTTTCTTCCCGGAAAACTCACGCCAGCCACCAAGGTTTTTGACCACGGTGCGGGTGTCGAGCGGGTTCAGTGCGTTGCCCCAGAACCAGTTCTGCCGCGCGGTCTGTTCGAACCACGGCTGCCATTGTTCCGGTCGCGAGAACAGGCGCACGGTAGCGAGCATCAGATGATGAAAGCCGAAGACGTGAGCGATAGAGCTGTCGACCTTGGCGAACTCGCGGACGATCTGCAGGGTTTCACTCCAGGTCGCGCCGAGGCCCCCATAACGGGTGGGAATGCTCAGGGCCAGCAGGCCGCTGTCGCGCAGAGCATCGCGCTCGGCTTTCGGCGTGCCACCGCGCTCGTCGCGTTCGACAGCGGTGAGGGCAAACTCGGCAGCCAGTTGGCGGGCGGTTTGCAGCGGGGATAACAGGGTACTTTGCGGTTTGGCGGTCACACCAACACTCCTGAATTCAATCTTCCTGTGTAGGAGCTGCCGCAGGCTGCGATCTTTTGATCCGGTTTTTTAGAAAATCAAAGTCAAAAGATCGCAGCCTGCGGCAGCTCCTACAGGGGATTTGTTTATGCCGTGGCTTTGGTGGGCAGCACATCATTGGCAATCATTTCGCCAAACGGCCCGGTAAGGTTGGTCACGCCACGCCCGGCCAGGCTCGCGTACGGCTCGGGCAGCAGCGGGAACACCAACTCGGCAAAGCGGTAAGCCTCTTCCAGATGCGGATAACCGGAGAAGATGAAGCTTTCGATGCCCAGATCCGCGTACTCCTTGATCCGCGCCGCCACTTGCTGCGGATCGCCAACCAGCGCCGTCCCCGCGCCACCGCGTACCAGACCGACACCGGCCCACAGGTTCGGGGCGATTTCCAGATTGTCGCGACGGCCATCGTGCAACGCCGCCATGCGCCGCTGACCCTCTGAGTCAAACCGTGAAAAGGACTTCTGCGCCGCTTCTATCGTCTCGTCACTGATGTGCTCGATCAGTTTGTCGGCGGCTTTCCACGCCTCTTCGGCGGTCTCGCGGACGATCACGTGCAGACGAATGCCGAACTTCACCGTGCGACCGTGGCGCGCCGCGCGTTCGCGCACATCAGCGAGTTTTTCCTCGACGGCCGCCGGAGGTTCGCCCCAGGTCAGATAGACATCGACCTGCTCGGCGGCCAGATCATGCGCCGCGTCGGAGGAGCCGCCGAAGTACAGCGGCGGATAAGGTTTCTGCACCGGCGGGTAGAGCGCTTTGGCGTTCTGCACTTTCAGGTGCTCGCCCTCGAAATCCACCGATTCGCCTTGCAGCACGCGGCGCCAGATTTTCAGGAATTCATCAGTCACTTCGTAGCGTTCGCTGTGGCTGAGAAAGCTGCCGTCGCCACGGTTTTCATCCGGGTCGCCGCCGGTCACCACGTTGATCAGCAAGCGGCCGTTGGACAATCGATCCAGCGTCGCCGCCATCCGTGCCGATACGGTCGGCGAGATGATCCCCGGTCGAATCGCCACCAGGTAACGCAGGCGTTCGGTCAACGGCACCAGTGCCGAGGCGATCACCCACGAGTCCTCGCAGGAACGCCCGGTCGGGATCAACACACCGTGATAACCGAGGCTGTCAGCGGCTTGCGCGACTTGTTTCAAATAGTTGAGCGTGACCGGGCGCGCACCTTGGGTGGTGCCCAGATAGTGGCCGTCGCCGTGGGTCGGCAGGAACCAGAAAACATCCATGAACTGCTCCTTAAGCGATCTTCAGCAACGGTTTGATTTGCGTGGCGAACAGCGGCGCAGCGCGTTCGGCGGCCAGGCGGATGCGCGCTTTTAGCGGCTCGCTGGTGATCTGGTAGTCGGCGAAATCGGCCTCGGTGGCGTACACACCAATCGGCAAGGTCACGGCCTGGAAGAAACTGAACAGCGGGCGCAATTGGTGATCAAGCACCAGCGCATGGCGTTCGCTGCCACCGGTGGCAGCGAGCAGCACCGGGGTATCGATCAGCGCATTGAGGTCGATCAGGTCGAACAAATGCTTGAGCAGCCCCGGGTAAGAACCGCGATAAACCGGCGCTGCAACAATCAGCAAATCCGCTTGTTCGATGGCTTGCAGCTCGGCCTCGACTTCGGCGCTCAGCTCCTGACGCGAGAGGGCACCGCCGAGCGGACGGGCAATGTCACCGAGTTCGATCAAATGGCTGTCGATCGGCAAATGCCCGGCAAGTTCGGCCAGCAAGGCCTGGGTCAGCACCAACGTACGTGAGGGACGCCAGGTTCCGCCGGAGAGGGCGACGACTTTCAGAGGACGCGACATGATCAATTCCTTGTTTTCAACAGTTGCTCAGCGAGCAGTGGCTAAGTCACTGGGTTTGAGCAAACGCTGTACCAATTCCTGGAGGCCCGGTGTGGCGGGGCTTTAAGTGTTTTGCTCGCGGCCCTGTGTACGAATATGAGGTGACTTTGTTGAACCGCTGTTGCCTGAGCAACAGTTGCTGGAGCAACACTGAAGCGCCTATGGGGAGAAGTTATAAAGGCTAGTTGTTATTCCGCAAAAGACCGTTAATCGATATTTATAGATCGTTAACGAATATGTCTAAGGCTCTGCGAAAATCCTGATAGCCACTATTGAGAGCGTTGATTTCTGCGCGAGCGAGCCCGGGCGTAGCCTTTGTCCATCGACTACCACTGCTCGCCAGGACGCTCCCATGAATCATCTACTGACTGTTTCGCTGCTGCTCGCTGTCTCCGTACTTGCTGGTTGTGCCGGTCACGTTTCGCCAGAATTGCGCCCTTACAGCGCAGAAGAATCACGCGAACTGGCGATGGAAGCGCTGAACCGCAGTGGTTTGTCCTTCGACGAATACCACGCGAAAAAAGCCCAACTGCTCGGCCAGCCACAGAAGACTTTCGGCTTCGATAAACAAGGTGAGATGAGCGCCGAGCGAGCTGTACAGCTGCACGGTCGCCCTAGCTGATAACAAACTGTACTGCTGGAAGTTTTACTCAACTGTCCGTGGGTTTGCGCGGTGGCGTGAGATAGGGTCAACACCTGAATGACCCTGACGGATTGCCCACCATGACCCTCTCGCTTGATCTGCTGCTGGGCTTTGCCCTGTTTGCCCTTGTCACCTCGATTACGCCGGGGCCGAACAACACCATGTTGCTGGCATCGGGCGTGAACTTCGGCTTTAACCGCACCATTCCACACATGCTGGGCATTACCTGCGGATTTTTCGTCTTGGTGGTGGCGGTCGGTTTTGGGCTCGGCGCGGTGTTTCAAACCTATCCCATTCTTTATACGATCCTGCGCTACGTCGGCGCGGCGTATCTGCTGTATCTGGCGTGGAAAATCGCTCACTCGGGGCCGGTGGGCGACAACGTTCAGGGCGAGGCCAAACCGATCAGTTATCTCGGCGCTGCGGCGTTTCAGTGGGTCAATCCAAAGGCGTGGATCATGGCCATCGGCGCAATCAGCACCTACACGCCGATGCAGGGTTATTTCACCAATGTCGTGGTGATCGCGGCCGTTTTCGCCATCATCAACCTGCCGAGTGTCGGCGTCTGGGCTGCCTGCGGCACGCTGTTGCGCAATGTGTTGAAAGATCCGCGCTGGTTGCGTGTGTTCAACTGGGGCATGGCCGCGCTGCTGGTGATTTCGCTGTACCCGTTACTTCTCGAAAGCTTTCACTGACGCATAGCCTTCAACCCGCGGCCCGATGCCTGTTAAGCTCGCTTCAGGAGCGTTCCTACGCACTTTTAAATGAAGTTGTTCTTCTTTAACGGCATCCGATCAGGTATTGATGACGCTCTCGAACCGACGCGCAGCTCACAAGGCTGCGCGGTGCCGTTTGCAGACACGAGCCTCCTGATCCCGGAACACGCTCTGCGAGTCTTTTATGAACACACGTCCGTTGTATTTCGATTACGCCGCCACCACCCCGGTGGACGAGCGGGTCATCCAGGTGATGATCGAATGTCTGGGGTTTCACGGTAACTTCGGTAACCCGGCTTCCAGCTCCCACGCCTTCGGCCAGCAGGCCCGGCACACGGTCGAGCAGGCGCGCCGGCAAGTCGCCGAACTGGTGGGCGCCCAAGCCGAACAGATTGTCTGGACGTCCGGTGCCACCGAGTCCAATAACCTCGCCCTTAAAGGCGTGGCGCAGGCGCGCGGCGTGTCCGGCGGCCACATCATCACCAGTCAGATCGAACACAAAGCCATTCTCGATACCGCCCGCCAATTGCAGGACGCCGGCATCGCCGTGACCTATCTGGTGCCGGACGCCGATGGCCTGATCACGCCGCAGGCGGTCAGTGAAGCGCTGCGCGAGGACACCTTTCTGGTGTCGCTGATGCTGGTCAACAATGAGTTGGGCACCGTCAACGACGTACAAGCGATTGGCGAAATCGTGCGCAATCGAGAAGCGCTGTTTCACGTCGATGCGGCGCAGGGGGCCGGCAAAGTGGCGATCGATCTGGCGCAGTGGCCGGTCGACCTGATGTCGTTTTCGGCGCACAAACTCTATGGCCCCAAAGGCATCGGCGCGTTATATGTCGGCCCACGGGCACAGCAAAAGCTGCAGGCACAAATTCACGGTGGCGGCCACGAAGGTGGCTTGCGTTCCGGGACGCTGGCAACTCATCAGATCGCCGGAATGGGCTCGGCGTTTGCGCTGGCGGCTGCCGCGTTTGATGACGAAAAAAGCACGATCGTCGCGTTGCGCGAGCGTCTGCTCGAACAATTGCTGAGCCTGCCCGGCGTGCGCCTCAATGGCAGCGCCAGTCAGCGCATTCCGCACACCTTGAGCCTGACGTTCAGCGAAGGCGAATTCAACAGCGCCGCGCTGAGCCATTCGATCGCGTTTTCCGCGACCTCAGCGTGTAACTCCGCCAGTAACGCACCGTCTCACGTGCTGTTAGCGCTGGGGCATGATGCGCACCTGGCCGGGCGCACCATTCGCCTGAGCCTCGGCCGTTTCACCACCGCCGACGATATCGACAAGGCTTGCGAACTGATCAAGACCGCCTGCGCCAGTGCTCCGGCATTCTGGGCGACAGGGCTGTAAACCAGCCGACCTAACGGCTACGAACAATAACGATGAAGTGATTAGCAGGAGACATGATGAGTACCCAGACCTTGACCGAAGGATCGGTGCCCCAGCGCCTGGCGCACACCCGCGAGCTGATGCGTCGCGAAGGCATTCACGCACTCTTGGTGCCGTCTGCCGACCCGCATCTGTCGGAATATCTGCCGGGTTACTGGCAGGGCCGGCAGTGGCTGTCGGGTTTCCACGGTTCGGTGGGCACTTTGATTGTCACCAACGATTTCGCCGGTGTCTGGGCCGACAGCCGTTACTGGGAACAGGCAACCAAAGAACTCAACGGCAGCGGCATCGAACTGGTCAAGTTGCAGCCGGGTCAACCGAGTCCGCTGGACTGGCTGGCTGAGCAAACGCCGGAAGGTGGCGTGGTCGCCGTCGATGGCGCAGTAATGGCTGTGGCCTCGGCGCGCACGTTGAGCAGCAAACTCGAAGCGCGTGGCGCGCGTTTGCGTACCGACATCGATTTGTTGCAGGAAGTCTGGAGCGATCGCCCGACGCTACCGAATGCAGCGATCTATCAGCATCTGCCACCACAGGCGACCGTCAGCCGTGGCGAAAAACTCGCCAAGCTGCGCGAAACCTTGCAGACACGTGGCGCTGATTGGCACTTCATCGCCACCCTCGACGACATCGCCTGGCTGTTCAACCTGCGCGGCGGCGACGTGTCGTTCAACCCGGTGTTTGTGTCCTTTGCGTTGATCAGTCAACAGCAAGCCACGTTGTTCGTGGCGCTGAGCAAGGTTGATGCGGATTTGCGCGCCGTGCTGGAAGCCGATGGCGTCACCCTGCGTGACTACAGTGAAGTCGCTGAAGCCTTGCGCGCCGTGCCGAGTGGTTCGAGTGTGCTGGTGGATCCGGCGCGGGTCACCAGCGGACTGCTGGAAAACCTCGACAGCGGCGTGACGCTGGTCGAAGGTCTTAACCCGACAACGCTGGCCAAGTCGCAGAAAAGTGAAGCCGATGCTCAGCACATCCGCCAAGCGATGGAGCAGGACGGCGCGGCGCTGTGCGAATTCTTCGCCTGGCTGGAGTCGGCCTGGGGTCGTGAGCGGATTACCGAGCTGACCATCGACGAGAAACTCACCGCTGCCCGTGAACGTCGTCCGGATTATGTCTCGCTGAGTTTCAACACCATTGCCGCGTTCAACGCCAATGGCGCGATGCCGCACTATCACGCCACCGAAGAAGAGCACGCGGTGATCGAGGGTGATGGTCTGCTGCTGATCGACTCGGGTGGTCAGTACCTCGGCGGTACCACGGACATCACGCGGATGGTGCCGGTCGGTACGCCGACCGAAGAGCAGAAACGCGATTGCACGCGTGTGCTCAAAGGCGTGATTGCGCTGTCGCGAGCGCAGTTCCCGAAAGGCATCCTGTCGCCGCTGCTCGACGCCATCGCCCGCGCGCCGATCTGGGCTGAGAGTGTCGATTACGGTCACGGCACCGGTCACGGCATTGGCTATTTCCTCAACGTTCACGAAGGCCCGCAGGTGATTGCCTACCAAGCCGCGCCAGCACCGCAAACCGCGATGTTGCCGGGCATGATCACCTCGATCGAGCCGGGTACCTATCGTCCGGGTCGTTGGGGGGTGCGCATCGAGAACCTGGCGATGAATCGCGAGGCGGGCAGCAGCGAATTCGGCGAATTCCTCAAGTTTGAAACCTTGACCCTGTGCCCGATCGACACTCGCTGCCTGGTGCCGGCGCTGCTGACTCAGGAAGAGAAACAGTGGTTCAACGCCTATCACGCTGAAGTGCGTGAGCGTTTGAGCCCGTTGCTGGAAGGTGCTGCGCTGGAGTGGTTGAACACGCGTACTGCTGCCATCTAAACGATTGACGCTCGGGCGCTGTCGCCAGCGCCCGAGTGATGGCTTCGAACTAGATCTGGCGCAATGCCTCTTCGACGAAGTCGAGTCGATCCTGACCAAAGAACAACTGGTTGCCGACGAACATGCTCGGTGCGCCAAACACGCCGCGTTTAACCGCAGTCTCGGTATTCTCTTTCAGCACAGCTTTGACGGATTCGTCATTGGTCAGCGCCAGTACTTCCTGCGGATCGAAACCGTGTTCACTCAATACCGCTGCGACGGTTTGCGGTTCGTCCATGCTGCGGCCATCGACCCAAAGCGCTGTGAACAGACAATCGATAAACGCTTGGAAGCGTTCCGGCTGACGCAGTTGGATGCCCGTGACGGCGCGCATCAGCATCAACGTGTTGATTGGGAAGTGCGGGTTGAATTTCAGCGGCACGCCGTAGCGTTTTGCATAGCGATCCAGATCTTGAAACATATAGCGACCCTTGGCCGGGATCATCGCGGGGGAGGCGTTGCCGGTCGCCTTGAACACGCCGCCGAGCAGCATCGGGATATAGATCAGTTCGCTGCCAGTCTCTGCGCAGATTTTTGGCAATTGGCTGTAGGCCAGGTACGTGGCAGGGCTGCCGAGGTCGAAATAGAACTCCACGGTTTTCGTCATGGTTGCTGCACTCTCATTATCGTTATGGGCGGCGGGTTTACCAGCGTTCATTCCATGGACGCAGATCCAGCTCGAATGTCCAGGCATCGCGCGGCTGACTGTGCAGGTACCAATAGTTTTCGGCGATGTGCTCGGGGTTGAGAATGCCATCCTGATCCTTGGTGGCGTATTTCTCCGGGAAACTGTTGCGAATGAAGTCGGTATCGATCGCACCGTCGACCACCACATGGGCGACATGGATGTTCATCGGCCCCAATTCCCTTGCCATGCTTTGTGCCAGTGCGCGGATACCGTGTTTGGCGCCGGCGAATGCGGCAAACCCTGAAGCTCCGCGTAACCCGGCGGTAGCGCCAGTGAACAGGATCGTGCCGCGATTGCGCGTGACCATGCGCTTGGCCACTTCGCGTGCATTGAGGAAACCCGAGAAGCAGGCCATCTCCCAGATCTTGAAATATTTGCGGGCGGTTTCTTCGAGGATGCTGCACGGCACGTTGGCGCCGATGTTGAAGACGAACGCTTCGATCGGGCCAACGCGGGTTTCGATGTCTTCGATCAGCGCGATCACGTCTTCTTCCTTGCGCGCATCGCAGGCGAAACCGTGTGCTTCGCCGCCGTCTGCCTGAATGGCGTCTACCAGCGGCTGCAATTTGTCGGCACTGCGTCTTGTGACGCAGGCAACGAATCCTTCTTTGGCAAAGCGCTTGGCAATAGCGCCGCCCGTAGCATCGCCGGCTCCGACAACCAACACGACCTTCTTGTTATTCATGGGTAGATCCCTTTGCTAAACGATCGTTAAGTGAACGAACGTTATGCTATGATTCCGACAACGTCAAGGCGGTCAATTTCGAGGGCAAACACATGCGTTACTCCGCCAGTCACAAACTGGAAACCCGGGAAAAGCTGCTGCAGAGCAGTTCGCTGTCGGCAAAGCGTTCGGGGTTTTCTACGGTAGGCGTCGATGGTTTGATGAAGGCTATCGGCTTGAGTGGTGCGGCGTTCTACAGTCACTTCGCGTCGAAGGATGCGTTGTTTACCGCTATCGTCGAGCGCGAATTGGGCCAGAGCCTGGAACGGTTGGGCGGGCAGGGCACTCAGGATCACGAGCGACTGCAGCGTTGTCTCAAACATTACCTGAGCATGGCCCATGTCGAGCAGCCCGAATCCGGCTGTGCCTTGCCATCGCTGGGTGCGGAGATCGCCCGTTCTGATATTCAAGTGCGTGAGCAGGCAGAGCTGTGGATCTGCCGGTTGCAGGAGAGTTGGGCGAAAATATTGGAGAGCGACAGCCTGGCGTGGTCAGTGCTATCGCAATGTGTCGGGGCGTTGGTGGTGGCGCGTATGCTGGCCACACCGGACATTCAGCACACAGTGCTGAAGTCCAGTCAGGAAGAAATCGCTCGGCAGATCGCCAGACCGCAATGAGTTATTTGCAGATGACGATCATGCTGCGGCTGGTGTAGCCGGCAGGGTTGAGGCCGAAAGGATAATCGCCAGGCTCTTCGACGCCATCCCCCGATTTGGCAATGACTTTATAGCCCTTGGGGGCACAGGCGTTGGCGGCGTGGGTGTAGCACTTGTCCCAGGAGGACGACAGCCCTGAACAGTTGATGTGCAGCCCCTTCTTACCGCGTTTTACCTGGGTTTCCGATGTCGCCGCGCAGCCTGCAACTGAGAGTATGGCGATCAATATCAAAATTCGTTTCATTACCGTCCTTATGGCAGCCAGAAGTCTGTTGCTCTGGTCTGCCTGTATGCGATCGCGCTTGAAGCGTTCTGACGTCCGTATTCGAAAAAATCCATGCCTGACACTGAGTTAACGGACTAAACATGGCCTAAATAAGCGGCAAATGCCAGACCTTCGTCAAATCCTGTTTCAATCGGCCGCAATGGCGGGCTTCGCGCCGCTGCCCATTGTCAGGGTAGCTCCGACGGAGGCGAGAATAATGCACAGGATCGCCATCCATTGTGACAACGTCAGGTATTCCTGCAGAAACAGCAGGCCTGATAGCGCGCCGAATGCGGGCTCGATACTCATCAAGGTGCCGAAGGTGCGCGCGGGCATGCGGGTGAGTGCAACCATTTCCAGGGTGTAGGGCAGGGCGGTGGAAAGGATGGCCACGCCGATAGCGATCGGGATCAGCGAGGGCGTCAGCAAAGCAGCGCCTGCATGCACGATGCCGATGGGCGCGACGAACAGGGCGGCGATCATCACGCCCAACGCTGCGGTCGTTACGCCATTGTCTGCCCCGGCCTTCTGACCGAAGAGGATATAGAGTGCCCAGCAGACACCGGCGCCCAATGCGTAACCCGCACCGACCAGATCAATGCCGGCAGTAGTCGCGCCTGTGGGGATGAGAAGGAACAAGCCTGCAGCCGCCAAACCAATCCAGAGAAAATCGATAGCACGACGTGATGCGTAAATGGCGACGGCCAGTGGTCCGGTGAATTCCAGTGCGACGGCGATCCCCAGTGGGACTGTGCGCAATGACATATAGAAGAGGAAGTTCATCCCGCCCAATGCCATGCCGTAGACAATGACCGTGCGCAGCGACTTGGCCGTCAGCTTGGCGCGCCATGGACGCAGCAATAGAAGCATGATCACACTGGCGAAGATCAGTCGCAGGGTCGTAGTGCCTTGGGCGCCAACCACCGGGAACATGCTTTTGGCCAGCGAGGCACCGGACTGGATCGATGCCATGGCTATTAATAGCAGGCCAACCGGGAACAGCATTGAGGCAAGCGAGCGGGGTTGGTCATTCATAGCGGAGGCGTCATCCAGGGTATATAGCAGGCATTTTTGAGTTGTTGGGCAATATACTGCGCATTCGCTACGATGGCGTCTATATATAAGCAGGCTTTTTGCGTTTATCGATAGAAAAATGAAATCAGGGGTTGACGGCAGATTTCATGCGTCTATAATTCGCCCCACTTCCGGCGCAGTCGAAACGGAAAACTCCTTGAGATTCAATGAGTTATGTAGGTTTCGACAGCAAGTGCTTCATTTCATCGAAACCAAAAGGAAGTTGAAAAAGAGGTGTTGACAGCAGCGTGTAACGCTGTAGAATTCGCCTCCCGCTGACGAGAGATCTGAAGCGCAAGTGGTTGAAGTTGTTGAAGAATTCTTCGAAAACTTCTGAAAATAATCACTTGACAGCAAATGAGGCTGCTGTAGAATGCGCGCCTCGGTTGAGACGAAAGATCTTAACCAACCGCTCTTTAACAACTGAATCAAGCAATTCGTGTGGGTGCTTGTGGAGTCAGACTGATAGTCAACAAGATTATCAGCATCACAAGTTACTCCGCGAGAAATCAAAGATGTAACCAACGATTGCTGAGCCAAGTTTAGGGTTTCTTAAAAACCCAAAGATGTTTGAACTGAAGAGTTTGATCATGGCTCAGATTGAACGCTGGCGGCAGGCCTAACACATGCAAGTCGAGCGGATGAGAGGAGCTTGCTCCTTAATTCAGCGGCGGACGGGTGAGTAATGCCTAGGAATCTGCCTGGTAGTGGGGGACAACGTTTCGAAAGGAACGCTAATACCGCATACGTCCTACGGGAGAAAGCAGGGGACCTTCGGGCCTTGCGCTATCAGATGAGCCTAGGTCGGATTAGCTAGTTGGTGAGGTAATGGCTCACCAAGGCGACGATCCGTAACTGGTCTGAGAGGATGATCAGTCACACTGGAACTGAGACACGGTCCAGACTCCTACGGGAGGCAGCAGTGGGGAATATTGGACAATGGGCGAAAGCCTGATCCAGCCATGCCGCGTGTGTGAAGAAGGTCTTCGGATTGTAAAGCACTTTAAGTTGGGAGGAAGGGCAGTAAATTAATACTTTGCTGTTTTGACGTTACCGACAGAATAAGCACCGGCTAACTCTGTGCCAGCAGCCGCGGTAATACAGAGGGTGCAAGCGTTAATCGGAATTACTGGGCGTAAAGCGCGCGTAGGTGGTTCGTTAAGTTGGATGTGAAATCCCCGGGCTCAACCTGGGAACTGCATTCAAAACTGTCGAGCTAGAGTATGGTAGAGGGTGGTGGAATTTCCTGTGTAGCGGTGAAATGCGTAGATATAGGAAGGAACACCAGTGGCGAAGGCGACCACCTGGACTGATACTGACACTGAGGTGCGAAAGCGTGGGGAGCAAACAGGATTAGATACCCTGGTAGTCCACGCCGTAAACGATGTCAACTAGCCGTTGGGAGCCTTGAGCTCTTAGTGGCGCAGCTAACGCATTAAGTTGACCGCCTGGGGAGTACGGCCGCAAGGTTAAAACTCAAATGAATTGACGGGGGCCCGCACAAGCGGTGGAGCATGTGGTTTAATTCGAAGCAACGCGAAGAACCTTACCAGGCCTTGACATCCAATGAACTTTCCAGAGATGGATTGGTGCCTTCGGGAACATTGAGACAGGTGCTGCATGGCTGTCGTCAGCTCGTGTCGTGAGATGTTGGGTTAAGTCCCGTAACGAGCGCAACCCTTGTCCTTAGTTACCAGCACGTAATGGTGGGCACTCTAAGGAGACTGCCGGTGACAAACCGGAGGAAGGTGGGGATGACGTCAAGTCATCATGGCCCTTACGGCCTGGGCTACACACGTGCTACAATGGTCGGTACAAAGGGTTGCCAAGCCGCGAGGTGGAGCTAATCCCATAAAACCGATCGTAGTCCGGATCGCAGTCTGCAACTCGACTGCGTGAAGTCGGAATCGCTAGTAATCGTGAATCAGAATGTCACGGTGAATACGTTCCCGGGCCTTGTACACACCGCCCGTCACACCATGGGAGTGGGTTGCACCAGAAGTAGCTAGTCTAACCTTCGGGAGGACGGTTACCACGGTGTGATTCATGACTGGGGTGAAGTCGTAACAAGGTAGCCGTAGGGGAACCTGCGGCTGGATCACCTCCTTAATCGACGACATCAGCTGCTCCATGAGCTCCCACACGAATTGCTTGATTCATTGAAGAAGACGATAGAAGCAGCTTTAAGCTCCAAGCTGATAGCTCCAAGCTAACAGTTACGCGCTCGAAATTGGGTCTGTAGCTCAGTTGGTTAGAGCGCACCCCTGATAAGGGTGAGGTCGGCAGTTCGAATCTGCCCAGACCCACCAATTTTGTTATGGGGCCATAGCTCAGCTGGGAGAGCGCCTGCCTTGCACGCAGGAGGTCAACGGTTCGATCCCGTTTGGCTCCACCATATAACTGCTTCTGAAAGCTTAGAAATGAGTATTCCATTGAGAATATTGATTTCTAGTCTTTTGATTAGATCGTTCTTTAAAAATTTGGGTATGTGATAGAAAGATAGACTGGACGTTACTTTCACTGGTAACGGATCAGGCTAAGGTAAAATTTGTGAGTTCTCTTAAATGAGAAATTCGAATTTTCGGCGAATGTCGTCTTCACAGTATAACCAGATTGCTTGGGGTTATATGGTCAAGTGAAGAAGCGCATACGGTGGATGCCTTGGCAGTCAGAGGCGATGAAAGACGTGGTAGCCGTCTAATAGAAAATCTCTTGGGGATGAAAGCGTGTATGCCGGAGCTCGCTGAAGGGTGTCACTATGCGTGGGGACGATCGTG